>JAAXUD010000310.1 GCA_013336205.1 Lentimicrobium sp.
TGGTGATGTTGGCCGTTACCGGATCAATAAAAAGCTCAACCTTGATACCTCATTGGAAACCAAGGTTCTTACGAAACAGGATATTATATCCATTATAAAATACCTTATCGCGCTTATTAACCTTCGGACTGAGGTCGATGATATCGACCATCTGAGTAACCGTAGGGTTCGTACAGTCGGAGAACAGCTATACAACCAGTTCGGTGTCGGTTTGGCCCGTATGGCCCGGACCATCAGGGAGCGTATGAATGTCCGCGATAATGAGGTATTCACTCCTATGGATCTGATTAATGCGAAGACCTTGTCTTCAGTTATCAATTCATTTTTTGGTACCAATGCACTTTCACAGTTCATGGATCAAACCAACCCGCTTGCTGAACTTACTCATAAGAGAAGGGTTTCGGCTTTGGGACCTGGTGGTTTGTCGCGTGAACGTGCGGGTTTCGAGGTTCGCGACGTTCACTATACCCATTACGGTCGTTTGTGTACCATTGAGACACCTGAAGGCCCGAATATCGGTCTTATTTCTTCATTGTGCGTATATGCGAAAATAAACAGACTCGGTTTTATTGAAACCCCTTATAAACGGGTTGTCAATGGACGGGTTGATCCGCTGGAAGCACCTGTTTATCTGAGTGCTGAAGAAGAAGAAAACAAAGTTATTGCCCAGGCTACAACGCCAATGGATGATAATGGCAATTTTGTTAACGACCGCATCAAGGTTCGTTACCTGGCCGACTATCCTATTGTTGAGAAGGAAAATGTTGACCTTATCGACATAGCGCCGAACCAGATTGCTTCTATTGCGGCTTCACTTATTCCGTTCCTTGAGCACGACGATGCCAACCGGGCCCTCATGGGATCGAACATGATGCGTCAGGCTGTTCCTCTGCTTAATCCGGAAGCTCCTGTTGTAGGAACCGGTATTGAAAAGAGTGTAGCCTTTGATTCTCGTGTACTGGTTACCGCCGAATGCGATGGATTGGTTGAATTTGTTGATGCCACTGAAATCGTTATCCGCCATACCCGTCTTGAAGAAGAGAAGCTTGTCAGTTTCGATGATGATGTTAAACATTATCCTTTAACCAAATTTGCCCGTACCAACCAGAATACCTGTATGAACCTGAGACCTATTGTCCGCAAAGGCGATAAGGTTAAAAAAGGACAGGTACTGTGCGAAGGTTACGGTACTCAATTGGGTGACCTTGCTCTTGGCCGCAATCTTATGGTTGCATTCATGCCATGGAAAGGTTATAATTTTGAGGATGCCATCGTTATTTCTGAAAAAGTTGTAAAGGAAGATATTTTCACTTCCATTCATATCGAAGAGTTTGTACTTGAAGTTCGCGATACCAAACGTGGCGTTGAAGAACTTACAAACGACATTCCCAATGTAAGTACCGAAGCTACCAAGGATCTGGACGAGAATGGTCTTATCCGTATCGGTGCTGAGGTTAACGAAGGTGATATTCTGATTGGAAAAATCACCCCGAAAGGTGAAAGCGATCCAACCCCGGAGGAAAAACTGCTCAGGGCTATTTTTGGTGACAAAGCCGGTGATGTGAAGGATGCTTCACTCAAAGCGCCTCCATCAATGAAGGGTGTGGTTGTAAACAAGAAACTTTTCTCCCGCATGATCAAAGACCGCAAGGTTAAAGCGAAAGAAAAGGATATGGTGAAGGTATTGGATGATGAATTTGCAAAAAATTCACACGATCTCAAGACCAAGCTTGTTGATAAACTTACGGTGTTGGTTTCCGGAAAAACTTCGCAAGGGGTTTATAATAATTTCAAAGAGGAAATCATCCCTAAAAAAGTCAAGTTTACGCAGAAAATGCTCATGGGAATTGATTTCCTGAGTGTAAATCCAAGTAAATGGACTACCGATAAAGATGTTAATGATCTGGTAAAATCACTGATCAACAACTATATTATCAAGTACAAGGAAATCCTGGGTGTTTATAACCGCAAGAAATTCGTTGCTACCGTTGGTGATGACCTTCCAAATGGCATTGTTCAGATGGCAAAGGTTTATGTAGCCAAGAAACGTAAGTTGAAAGTCGGCGATAAAATGGCCGGACGTCACGGAAACAAAGGTATTGTTGCAAGAATCGTGCGTGAAGAAGACATGCCTTTCCTTGAAGATGGAACCCCTGTTGATATCGTATTGAATCCATTGGGTGTACCATCGCGTATGAACCTTGGGCAGATTTACGAAACAGTACTTGCCTGGGCTGGTAAAAGACTCGGATTAAACTTTTCTACTCCTATTTTTGACGGAGCTTCAGAGGCGAAAATCAATGAGTATCTTGCTAAAGCCGGCCTGCCTGCAAACGGAAGGGTTTATCTGCACGACGGTGGTACCGGGGAACGTTTTGATCAACCTGCCACTGTTGGATACATCTATATGCTCAAACTTCACCATATGGTGGACGATAAAATGCATGCGCGCTCAATCGGACCATATTCACTTATTACGCAACAGCCGCTTGGTGGTAAAGCACAATTCGGGGGTCAGCGTTTCGGAGAAATGGAAGTCTGGGCACTTGAGGCATTTGGCGCATCACACATCCTGCAGGAAATACTTACGGTTAAATCGGATGATGTTATGGGCAGGGCCAAAGCATACGAAGCCATTGTTAAAGGCGAAAATATGCCGATTCCCGGAATTCCGGAGTCCTTTAATGTTCTTGTTCATGAACTTAGAGGCCTGGGCCTGAATATCTCTTTCGATTAAGATAACGGGACACCAACCAACCGGTTCAAACAATTTGTTAAACCGGTTGGTTGGTTTTTACCGGTATTTCAAAGTCTTCACTTAAATATTTATTCAACAGAATATGGCTTTCAGAAAAGACAGCACAATTTCCAGCAATTTTTCCAAGATTACCATCAGTCTTGCATCACCAGAGGCTATCCTCGAGCGTTCAAGCGGAGAAGTACTGAAGCCCGAAACAATCAACTACCGTACATATAAACCTGAACGGGATGGTTTGTTTTGTGAACGCATCTTCGGTCCGGTAAAAGATTGGGAGTGCCATTGCGGAAAATATAAAAGAATCCGCTACAAAGGTATTGTTTGCGACCGTTGCGGAGTCGAGGTTACAGAAAAAAAAGTACGTCGTGAGCGCATGGGTCACATTCAGCTTGTGGTTCCGGTAGCTCATATCTGGTTCTTCAGGTCATTGCCTAACAAAATCGGCGCGCTTCTGAACCTGAATACCAAAAGACTTGACTCAATTATTTACTACGAGCGTTATGTAGTAGTTCAGCCTGGCATCATGGATGGTGTTATGTTGAAAGAGGACGTCAAGATCGAGAGAATGGCACTGCTTACAGAAGAGCAGTATTTTGAAGTTCTCGATGCCCTTCCTAAAGAGAATCAGCATCTTGACGATTCAGATCCAAACAAGTTCGTTTCCAAAATGGGAGCAGAAGCCTTGTTTGATCTGCTTAAAGGACTTGATCTCGATCATGAATCATATGAATTAAGGCACAAGGCTAACACCGAGACATCGCAACAGCGTAAAGCCGATGCACTGAAACGTCTCCAGGTATTCGAAGCTTTCCGCGATGCTCAATCACGTATCGAAAATCATCCGGAATGGATGATCGTTAAAGTTGTTCCTGTTATACCACCCGAACTCAGGCCTTTGGTGCCACTCGATGGCGGCCGGTTTGCAACCAGCGACCTGAACGACCTTTACCGCAGGGTAATTATCCGCAATAACCGTCTTAAAAGACTGATAGAAATCAAGGCTCCTGATGTAATTATGCGTAATGAAAAGCGTATGTTGCAGGAAGCTGTTGATTCATTGTTTGATAATTCACGCAAAGCCAACTCTGTAAAGACTGAGTCTAACAGAGCGCTTAAATCATTGAGCGATAGTCTCAAAGGAAAACAAGGTCGTTTCCGCCAGAATCTGCTTGGAAAACGTGTTGACTATTCAGGCCGTTCGGTTATCGTAGTTGGTCCCGAACTCAAACTGAATGAATGCGGACTCCCTAAAGATATGGCCTCTGAACTTTTCAAACCATTCATCATCCGCAAGATGCTTGAGAGGGGAATTGTAAAGACTGTGAAATCTGCCAAAAAAATTGTTGACAGAAAAGACCCGGTAGTCTGGGATATTCTGGAGAACATTCTTAAAGGTCATCCGGTTATGCTTAACCGTGCACCAACCCTTCACAGGTTAGGTATTCAGGCCTTTCAGCCAAAACTTATCGAAGGAAAAGCTATTCAGCTTCACCCGCTGGTTTGTACGGCTTTCAATGCCGACTTTGACGGTGACCAGATGGCTGTGCACGTGCCATTGGGCAATGCCGCTATTCTGGAAGCTCAGCTGCTAATGCTTGCTTCTCATAATATTCTTAATCCTGCCAATGGAGCTCCTATCACAGTTCCTTCGCAGGACATGGTACTTGGCTTGTACTATATGACCAAGGGCCGTAAATCCATACCTGAAAACCCTGTTAAAGGTGAAGGTATGATCTTTTACTCACCCGAGGAAGTTATCATTGCTTATAACGAGAAGGCTGTC
>JAAXUD010000311.1 GCA_013336205.1 Lentimicrobium sp.
CGGAAGATCAGGTCCGATAGAAATACATCTGGCTGCTCCCGGTGGGAAGAAGATTCCTGTTTTGATGAATCTTGTCCTCGTAAGGGACCTCGACCAAAGGCCAATGGTCTGGTCGGTTATTGAAGATATTTCGGCACGCAAAAAATCAGAAACTGATCTTATAAAAGCCAAGGAAACTGCTGACCGCGCCAATAAAGCTAAAAGTGAGTTTCTGGCTAATATGAGCCATGAAATACGCACACCGTTGAATGCGATACTTGGATTTTCAGAACTATTAGCCGACCAACTTTCTAACGAAAAGCAAAAGGACTTTGTAAATGTCATAAACAGAAGTGGCAAGAATCTTCTTTTGCTGATAAATGACATCCTCGATTTATCGAAAATTGAAGCCGGCAGAATGCAACTGGAACCCGAGCCTGTCAATGTAAAGAACATACTTAATGAAATGAGTCAGATTTTCTTGCTGACAGCACAGGAAAAAGACCTGGATTTTGAGGTTATTGTCGATAAAAAGCTTCCTCAAAGTTTTATGCTGGACGAAACACGCCTTCGCCAGATTCTCTTTAATCTTGCGGGTAATGCCGTGAAATTTACAATGGCTGGAAAAGTAAGTGTATCAGTAAAAAGCATCGATAAAAATCCGGAACTAAACCTGGTTGATTTAATTTTCGAAGTCAGAGATACCGGAATTGGAATACCGGAAGATCAACATGAAATAATATTCCAGGCCTTTAAACAACAGGAAGGCCAGAGCACCCGTAAATATGGAGGTACTGGATTAGGCCTGACCATTACAAAAAGACTGGTCGAAATGATGAACGGTAGAATTGCAGTTGAAAGTGAATTGGGGAAAGGCAGTATTTTCAGGGTTTGTCTGAATGATGTAAATATTTCATCTGTCCATCAGCAAACAACGCTCAGCGCTGACCTGGATTTTGCCAAGTCTCTTGTTTTCGATAATCCGCTGGTTTTGCTGATTGAAGATATTGACATTAATCGCTTGGTTATCAGAGAGATGCTTAAAACTAAAAATATCAGATTGTTAGAAGCTGTTAATGGAGAACTGGGCCTTGCAATTGCCCGCGAATATAAACCTGACCTTATTTTAATGGATATGCAGATGCCGGTTATGGATGGGTATACTGCTACCCGGATACTTAAGTCTGACCCTGACTTTAAGCACATTCCGGTTATTGCCCTTACAGCCTCTGCCATGAAGAACGAAGCTGTTGAGATAAAAGCGCTTTGTGATGGCTATCTTCAGAAGCCTGTAACGCCGGGAAAACTTCTGAATGAACTTACCAGATTCCTCAGCTATTCCAGCAATCTTAGTCCAAATAAAGAAACAGAAATCAGGCAAACAATTTCACCAAATTCAAATGCAACATCAGGCTTATCGCCTACAATAGAACTTCAAAAAATCAGATTAATATTAAGTGAACTAAAATCGGTTCGCGAAGGAATGATCATTGATGAAATAATCTCATTCTCGATCCGCCTGATTGAAACTGCAGATGAATGCAAATCAGAAGAAATAAATAAAATTGCAGAAGAAATTAAAATACAGGCAGAAACATTCCGTATCGACAAATTGCTGATCAGTTTTGATAAACTTGAAAGCTTACTTAATAGAAACACTGCAAAATGAGTAAGAATAAGGAGCCATTTACAGGATTTAACAATCAGCCACCACCCTTAATACTTATAGTGGATGATTTACCGGAAAACCTGGCTGTTCTGGGGAACATACTGCGAAATGAGGGATACCAGATTGCGATTGCAAACAATGGTTTACAGGCAGTATCAATTACAGTAACCCGCAAACCGGACCTGGTGCTGCTGGATGTAGCAATGCCCGAAATGGATGGGCTTACCGCCTGCAGCATAATGAAAGAGAATCCCCTGACAGAGAACATTCCGATCATTTTCCTCACAGCCAGAACAGATACAGCTGATGTTCTCAAAGGGTTTAAGGCAGGTGCCGTTGACTACATTTCAAAACCGTTTAAAGCAGCAGAATTGCTGGCAAGGGTTTCAACACATATTGAACTTAAGCAATCACGTGATCTGATTGTTAAACAAAAATCAGAACTCTCGACGCTGCTTCAAACGAAAGATAAATTATTCTCAATTGTTTCTCACGATCTGAGGAGTCCTTTTGCAGGTTTATTGACGCTTGTGAACATAATGGTGGAGACTTACGACAGTTATGAAAAAGAAGAACTAAGAGAATCGCTCATGCTGATCCGCGACACTTCTGATCAGTTGCACTCATTGATTCAGAACCTGTTGAACTGGGCCAGGCTACAAAATAGTGTGCTGGAGTACAAGCCATCCAGACTTCACCTGATGACACAAATAAGAAAATCAACAGAAGTTCTGGCCATGAATTCGGCAAAAAAAAATATAATTTTAAAAACCGATGTTGATGCCGGTTTTTATGTAACTGCAGATCCCGATATGCTAAGAATTATTCTTCACAATTTGCTGGGTAATGCCATTAAATTCAGTAATACTGGAAGTTCTGTCCTCATAAAAGCGGAATCGGACCAAAATACAATCATTACCAGAATAATTGACACTGGGGTAGGAATGCCTTCTGAAAGAATTGATGAATTCTTTTCAACAGGCAAGAGTGTTTCAACAGCAGGCACGGCAAATGAAGCAGGTTCAGGACTTGGATTGATGCTTTGCAAAGAAATGGTTGAAAAAATGGGCGGTATTCTGGGTGTGGAATCAAAGCCTGGTGAAGGCAGCACTTTCTGGTTTGCCCTAAATACAGACTAAGCAAAAATAAATTCCTACCTTACTTATAATCAGTCTAAAGTATTGTAATAAGGCATTAACTATAATTTATTTTTTACTTTTACATGGGGTTGGAAAACACAGTTGAATTAAAGTAAAAAGACAAATCAATGACATCCGGTTTTATTGAGCGCCAGGAACAGGGAGATGAAATAACTAAAACTGAAAAGATAATAAGCTGGGACGATAACATTCACTCCCCTGCAATACTGACCCGTAAAACCGGAGAGATTTTCCAAATTAATGCAGTCTTTACAGAACTTACAGGATTCCGGTTGAGTGAAATTTCCGGCATTCCTGTTTCAACTTATCTCAAACAGGTTAACGATGAACTTTCCGCCACTCAATCGGTAAACTCCCCTTTATTAATCTATTTAGTTCACAAGAACCGGAAGCCCGACTTATTGTGCCATTTTACCAGGGAATCAATTAACCCGGAAGGGACCGAAGAGTTCGATCTTATTCAATTGTATCCGCTAACTGGTCAATCGTACGAAATGAATGGAAATCAAAAGGATACCGAAATACCTGATGACCGGTTGGTTAACTCCAATAGCTTGAATTCCATATTGACTCACAAGGACACCCTTGCTAAAATTATCCCTGATCTGCTCATACTTATTGACAAAAAAGCAAATGTTCTGGAAGTAAATCAGAATCAGAATTTTGCAATTCCACACCTGAGCCGGCTTTTAAGAAATAAAAATCTTTTCAGGCTATTTCCTGAAAAATCACAGATTATTGTTAAGATTTTAGATGAAGTTTCAATTGCCAGAGAATCAGAAATACAAATTGAAATTATTGGGTCAGGTAAGAAAAAGCGATTTTTGAAATATAAGCTGGTTTCTGTTGATAATAATCAGCTAATGGCTGTAATTCATGACATCACAGAACTTGCGCTAACCGAGGAGGCTCTTTTATTAAGCAACGAAAGACTAAATCAAATACAGCAAATATCGGGAATAGGAAGTTGGGACGTTACTTTTAATGAAGAACCGAAAATTCTGACATGGAATTTCTTTGAACTTCTGGGTGTTGAATACCCGGAAAACCATGTAAATATTGACCATATCAGGCATTATAATCTTGTGCATCCTGATGATGTCAAACGTTGCAGAAAATCAATTGAAGAAGCCATTGAGCAGAAGGCAGACACCTACAGCATCGATTACAGAATTTTAGATCGTGGAAAAAATATCCGGCATTTGCATTCGGAAGCTCAACTGAAATTCAACAACTCAGGACGTATCTGGCGCTGGACAGGAACACTTCAGGATATTACGACACAGAAAAAGGCTGAACGAATGAAATCGGCAGCTTTTCAGATTTCGCAGCTTATCCATTCCCAGCATAATCTGAGTCATTTAATGGAAGCCATCCATCAGATAATCGCTTCCCTTATGCCAGCGCCAAACTTACTGATTGCTCTGAGAAGTGAATCAGATGGAAAAATAACTTTTCCTTATTGCATTGACCCGGCAGGCGTTCCCGATGCAGAATCTGCGGTTAAAGGCCTGATAGGCTTTGCTCTGGGCACCGGAGAACCACTACTTGTCTCAGCTGCTGCCATCGATTTGATGATTAGTGAAAAAATTATCAGAAAGCCATTGGCAGTGCCTGAGTCCTGGCTTGGTATACCACTTAAAGCCCATGATCGGGTGCTGGGTGTGATTACATTGCAATCATACACCCCCGACATCACTTATGGTGAGGACGAAAAGGATATCCTG
>JAAXUD010000849.1 GCA_013336205.1 Lentimicrobium sp.
GTAGGGATTTCCTGTAAATAACCCCCAATGAAATTTGGGGTGTCAAAATGGGATAACAACAGAACCCCGGAGTGGGTTCCCCGACAACAACTGTCAAAAGGCAACCCCTACAGGGTTGGTATATAAAGCGATTCATTTACCCCCGGTTTCGTTTCACTTCACCGGGGGTTATTTACAGGAAACTCCTAACGGAGTTTTTAAGCAGGCCCTAAATAACCTGATGTTAGTTAAATCAGCAGGATATTGTATCTTTGCATTTGTAAATAACTAAAAAACAATAAAATGGGATTATTAGATTCATTGAAAAAGCTGTTCAGCACTTCAAAGGAAGTGGCTGCTGTTAAAGCAACAGAGCTGAAAGAAAAAGCTACCGACAGCGTGGAATCGGCAAAGGAATATTCCAAAGATGTTGTCGAAGACGTTAAAACCGCAGCCGCCAATGCTACGGAAAAAGTGAAGGATTTCAGCGAAAATCTGAAAGACAAAGCTGAAGATGTAATCGAAAAACTTGATGACAAAGCCGCCGCTGTGGTTGACAAACTCGAGGAAAAAATCCGCAGCGCCGCACCCAAAACCGAAGAACCGGCAGAAGTTGTTGCAGAGACCGCTGAAGTTGTTGAAGATAAAGTCGAAACCGCAGTGGAGGATACAACAGAAGTGGTTGCAGAAGCCGCTGAGGAAGTTATTGACGAGGTAAAGGAAACTGCTGAAGAGGCTGCCGAAGAAGCGCCCAAAGCCTGATTCAGCAGGCCGGGGCACGCGCCAGCCCTGTCTGCTTGACACAGTCAGGCAGGCTGTTTGCCAGGCAGACAGGTCAGAAGCCTGCCCGCCGCAATGCAATGAAGGCGGGATAAGACGCGCACCAGGCTGTAGCTTATAAATGAAAAAAAAGCCCTGTAATTCACGACAGGGCTTTTTGCTTTTTCAGTCTGAGTTATCGGCCTTCCGGCTTACTTTATTTTTATGATTTTCCGTGAAACCGTTATATTTCCGGTCTGCAACCGGCAGTAGTAAATTCCGGCCGGCAGGTTACCGGCATTCCATTCAATCCGCTGCTCTCCCTTATGCTGAAATGCTTTTACCGGTTCCGCAACCAACTTCCCATAGCTATCATACACGCTGAATAATACCTCCGATGATTCTCCGAGGGTATACCCAAAAATAACAATAGCAGAGAAAGGATTTGGCCAGGCATCAAATGGTAAGCTGGTTTGGATATCGGGGAATCCCGGCGTTGGGTATTCATACGCTCCCATTTCGTAGCCGCCCCCTAAAGGCCTTGACTGACCAGTAATATCACGGCAACAAGCGTAGAATGATTCGCCACTATTACAACAGGTATACTCTCGTTTACCGGTATTCATGCATGGGCTTTCTGGCTCAGTAGTAAGCAAAACAGTATCGTTAAACATCGGATCCTGATCGAGAATACCACCACCGTAAATTAAAACTCCGGCGATAAAAGAGGGCTTAATTATTGTATTTGCTATTTCAACCTTATCATTAGCAGTTACATAGATTTCACGTCCATAGCCTGCACTATCGCCCCAAAAGATCGAATTAAGGATCAAAGGATTTGAATTGTTTGAAACAATGGCTCCGCCCCATTTTGCTGTATTGCGCGAAAAAGAATTGTTAATCAGGCTGGCTAAATGAATTGCATTTGTGTTGTTGGCTCTTATCAAACCGATCGCTCCTCCTCTCTCGGAATGATTTCCGCTGAATACATTATTTAGCAATTTCACCGGAACATCATAGGTTGT
>JAAXUD010000850.1 GCA_013336205.1 Lentimicrobium sp.
TATTGTTTAGCCGTTGATTTTAAAGAATGTGCTACTCTTGATAGTTGTTCATAATCATGATTCTGCAAGGCAGTTCTTAGCTGTTTAATATATGTTGGCATATGATCCAGATAAATATTGATAAGCTCTTTTAATCCGGACTCGTCCTTTCCTATATACTTTTGTAAGGATGAAAGATCATAAATACGATCTGTTGTTTGTATCGTTATTTTTTGTTTGAGAGGCCTGAAATCTATTATTTCTCTGATATTGGATTGAAAATTAGCAGCCGTAACGGATTCCTTGATCAGTATTCCATCAATATTCAGATCTGTGCACATTTTTCTGGTTAAATCAGCGTCATCGGTTGTATAGGCAATAATAACTGTTTTGGCATTTTTTGAAATTAATTCAATATTATTGTCGATCAGATCCAGGTCTAGTAAGATAAAATCATAAAATTTTCCGTTAATCAGTTTTGAAGCTTCATAAAGACTTTCGGCTGTATCAAATTTGCAGGAAGAGTTTTCTAAAGAGCCTGATAGCACCAATTGATAGATTTTACTTACAACAATCAAAGCCTGCATGTTAGCTATTCCGGTCAATTTATTGGCAAGTGGTCCAATCTCTTTCGGTACAGGTATTTGCAGATTTGAGACGATGGAGTAAATCAGCTTTTCCTTATCGTATGGCTTTGAAACAAATGCATTCATTCCTGCTTTTTCAGATTCTTCGATTGACTCTCTGATTGCTTCACCTGACAGTGCAATAATGATTATTTTACTTTTTAATTCTTCCCTGATTATTTTTGTCGCAGTTATTCCATCCATAACCGGCATTCTGATATCCATCAGGATTAAATCGAATTGAGCACCCTGTTTCAATAAGTTAACCGCTTCCTGACCATTCTCAGCAAAGGTAAGATTCCATTCTTTCAGGATTTCCTTACCCATATCCCGCTGGTATGGATCATCATCAACCAGGAGGATTTTGATTTTCGCAGTCAATTCAGGATTCAGATTTCTCAGATTTAATAAATATGACGGAACATGCTGATTGTCAATCTGACATTTCAAGTCAAACATAAATGTACTCCCTATGCCAGGAGAACTATCAATAGTTAGTTTGCCTCCCATTTTTATTATTAAATATTGCGCAATTGAAAGTCCCAGCCCTAAACCACCATAATTTCGGCTGATACCATTGTCTTCCTGTCCGAAATACCGTAGAATTCTTTCTATCGTTGAAACATCAAATCCTTTGCCTGTATCGCTTATACTGAAATGTATCAGGCATTCACGCTCTGAAATTGTTTTTATATTTATTTCAAGCGCAACTTCTCCGCGTTCAGTAAATTTGATCGCATTTGATAACAGATAGGATAATATATCATTTAGCCTGGCCTTGTCGCCGAATATGCGCAATTCATCTACATCGCTTATAGTTACCTTAAACTTCAGATTTTTTTTATTTGCTTCAAAAGTGAAGCGTTTTTTAACATCCTCAAAGAGTGAGCGTAATTCAAACAGCTGATAATTAATATTCAGTTGCTTGAAGTAGATATTGGTAAACTGTAATGACTTGTTAATCACATCAAAAAGTGATACACTCGAACTACTTATAATATTAACATAGTTACGTTGGGTATCGTTTAATGGTGTTTCTTTTAACAACTCTGTATATCCAAGTGCAAGGTTGAAGGGATTTCTTATTTCATGGCTGATTGTCGCTAGCATTCTTTTGAGAAAATCGTTGTCTCTGAAATCTATTTTACTGCTGAAA
>JAAXUD010000312.1 GCA_013336205.1 Lentimicrobium sp.
TGGCTTTCCGGAAGAACAAAAATTCAAAGCCAATAATGGGGTGGCAGCGTTTAAGCCCGAACAAGTTGACCTGTTTAATGCACTTGAATCCACTGATGCTCAATATCTTGAAACAATGCATAAAAAATTGGGTGCTTTGTCAGCAGAAATCAATCTTACAGATGATGAAATAGTCCTAAGCTGGTAATTTCCAGGGGGATATCCGGAGAATGTATTTACTTAACACAAAAGAGGGAAACGGTTTATCGTTTCCCTCTTTATTTTATAGTGTCAATTTCTGATACGCCATTGTTAGGTTATCTGAGCATTTTATTAAATCGAAAAATTCTAGGCTTCTTTTCGGCTTAACACCTGGTTTCCCCATTTAATAATCATATTCTGGAGTTGATTAATATTAATGGGCTTTGCCATGTAATCAACCATACCAGCATCTATGCACTTTTCTCTGTCACCAACCATTGCATTAGCAGTCAGCGCAATAATAAAGGGTTGCTTCGAAACAGGAAATAATTCTTTAATTTTTATAGTTGCCTCAATACCACTCATTTCAGGCATCTGAATATCCATCAGAATAATATCAAAATCCTTTTTGTACAGAATATTGAGCGCTTCAAGACCATTAACCACAGAATCGACTTTATAACCCATAAGGTTCAGTAACGAAATAACCAGTTTCTGGTTAATCATATTGTCTTCAGCAATTAAAATCTGTAGTGGAAAGCGTTCGCTGAGCAGAAAATCGATCTCACCGGCTTTAACCTGGTTGTTTTCCTTTTTTGATGCGTCTGACATGATCTGAAGAACCTCCTGAAATAATTCCTTTAACCTTACAGGCTTTGACAACTGACCAGCGAAGAGCTCACCTTTAACATAGCCAAGATCGCCGGAAGATGACAACAATAATAAAGGAACACTTCCCTTTATGTTAATATTTTTTATCCGGCCCGCCAATTCAATGCCATCCATTTCGGGCATTTGAAAATCCAGTACTATAAGGTCGAAAGTTACTTCTTTTCCGATTATAATCAAAGCTTCATTGCCTGATTCTGCAAGTGTAGGTTTAAGACCCCATAATTCAAACTGCAACTTTAGTATATGTCGGTTAGTTTGATTATCATCAACAATTAAAACCCTTCTGTTTCGAAGTTCAGGTAAATAACCCTTAACATACAACTTTGTTTGACCTAAACCTGAACTTTTTACTTTAATTGTAAAATTAAATGTCGATCCCTTTCCGGTTTCACTTTCAACCCAGATATCACCCCCCATCAGGTTAACAAGTCGCTTTGAAATTGCCAGTCCTAATCCGGTTCCACCATATTTACGTGTAGTTGAGCTGTCTGCCTGAATAAATGGCTCAAACAGCTCAGGAATTGTTTCCTGCCTGATCCCAATACCACTGTCTTTCACAGAAAATTTTAACTCGCAAATCCCATCTTTCTCAAAAAGATTCTGAACGGAGATAAACACTTCTCCCTTTTCAGTAAACTTAATTGCATTGTTAATCAAATTGATCAGAATCTGTCTGAGTCTGTTTGAGTCCCCGAATAAGTTCGACGGAACATCCGTATCTATCAGATAGAGCAGGTCGAGTCCCTTTTCTATAGCTCTTATTGCAAAAAGATCCAGTGTATCTTCTATGCAGGATCTCAGCTCAAAACTGGAATCTTCCAGTGTCAGTTTTCCCGATTCTATTTTTGAAAAGTCAAGAATGTCGTTTATAATGGTAATCAGACTTTCGCCTGAAAACTGAATTGTCTCCGCATAATCGCGTTGTGCAGAGGATAACTGGGTGTTCAGCAGAAGGCTTGTCATACCGATCACACCGTTCATAGGTGTTCTTATTTCATGGCTCATCATAGCCAAGAAATCTGATTTAATCCGATTGGCTGATTCCGCGTCTGCTTTGGCAACCGACAACTCGTTGAGTGCTCTTTTGTAATCTGTAATATCATGAATAACAACCAGCATCGCCAGGTTACCCTTATAATGAATACTTCTGATCCTGAACTCACAGGTCTTATACTCCCCGGTTTTGGTTTTTAGCCTGGCTTCGAATGAATTTGACAAATTCGAAGATTCTCTGAAATTAAACCGGATTTCTTCAACACGCTCGCGGTCAGAAGGCTCAAACAGATTCAGGTAATCAATTTGATACAACTCACCAGGCTGATAACCTAAAAGGGATTCTGAAACTTTGTTTACAAAAAGAATCGTATTTTTTCTGATAATACAAATTAAATCATGTGTACTATCGACAATAGCCCTGTACTTTTCTTCACTATCCATCAGATTGTGAATAGCCGCCATGCGGGCAGTTGAATCATAAACCCTCAGACAAATTCCGGTAATGGATCCATTATGATCAAACACATTATAAATAATTGCATCAGCAAAAAGGAAACTTTTATCCTTCCGGATTAATCTGAATTCGCACCTGTCAGTGCTATCGCTCATGATCCCTGAAATAAAATTCAGATCATCGGCAGGTACAAGGGTATTTAAAGGGATGTCAACCAGCTCTTTGGCTGAATAACCAAGCAGGTTGATTACAGGTCCTTTTATTGATCTTATGATGCCTGAGAAATCAAGACATATCAGCAAGCTACTGCCATTTGATTCACGTGGACGCATTGTATATTCCGCCGAACTGCCTGTCAAAACAATATTTTTCTCCAAATTATCAGGTAATCCCATACCTTTCACACTCCTGTCTTCTGCCCTGCATTTTTGTTGCAAGCCTTTAGTTACTAATATAATTAACTTTAGGTTTGAGATAAATCCAATACATAAATTCCTGGTAGCAAAGATTTAGCCAAAAATACACCACATTGTTAATCCACCACTTACAAATACACAAAATTTATGTCATTCCCGAATCAGGACATTTTTTTCCTTTTTGGGACTTAATGTAACTTTATTGGAATTATTTTAATTTGCCAGACCAAATATCAATGTCGTTTAGTTAAGGAAATTGGATGCTGAAATGTTTTTAAACGCAAAGATCGCTGAGAAGACGCAAAGCGATGCAGTGAGCCTGCCGAACTGGGCCACAGAGCAAGAAAGATTTGTATTTTTTTGCGGTTCTCTGCGATAAACTTTGCGGTTCTCTGCGGTTATTTTTTTTCTTTCCCTTAACTAAACGACATTGGACCAAATATTATGAATGCTAATTAAAACCTGAACAAAAATTTCATTAACCGGATTTATGTATTTTAGCCTCACCAAAACAAAAACCAAAATGAGAAAAATCAGTCTATTCTTTTTTTTACCAGGGATAATTTTATTATTTCAAAACGGGCTTCACGCGCAGGAGCGGTTCACTGCCGAAACCATGTGGAAACTTGGCCGCGTGAGTGATGTTCAACTTGCCCCTGAAGGCGGCGCAATCCTTTATGGCGTTGCAAAATATGACCTAGCCACCAATAAAGGTAACCGAGATATTTACAAACTCGATAAAAATGCAGAATCACCCCGTCAGATAACCGATTTTAAGGGAAGTGAATTAAATGCGATCTGGCGGCCGGATGGGAAGAAGATTGGATTCCTGTCAGCGGAATCAGGCTCCATGCAACTGTGGGAAATGGGCCCCAATGGGGAAAACAAGGTTCAGATCAGCCGTGTTGAAAGCGGAATTAACGGATTTGCCTGGTCGCCTGATATGCAGCATATTGTTTTTATCAGCGATGTGAAACTGGAAAAGGATATTCATGACCTTTACCCTGATTTACCTTTAGCCAATGCCCTGATTTATGACGACCTGATGTATCGTCACTGGGACAACTGGCACGATTACGCTTACAGTCACATTTTTATTGCACCATACAGTGATGGCAAACTTGGTGAGGCCAAAGACATTATGCCCGGCGAGGCCTGGGATAGCCCGCTGATGCCCAACGGTGGAATGGAACAGTTAAGCTATTCCCCGGATGGAAAAATGCTTGCCTACACCTGTAAAAAACTAAAAGGTAAAGATTATGCTGTCAGCACAAACAGCGATATATATCTTTACAATCTTGAATCCGGTGTCACCGAAAATCTGAGTGTATCCAATCCTGGTTATGATCAGGACCCGGTTTTCTCACCCGATGGTAACCGGATTGTATGGCGCAGCATGAAAACCCCTGGTTTTGAAGCTGATAAAGATCGGATTATACTTTGTGACCTGAGGGCAAGAACAAGAATAATGAACGATCTTTCAGAAGGATTTGATCAGAGTTCCTCTAATTTCACCTTTAGTCCTGATGGAAAGCAATTGTATTTTATCAGCGGTATACAAGCTACTTACCAGGTTTTCCGCATGGAGCTGGAAACCAGAAAAATAGTTCAGTTAACCAAAGGAGATCATGATATTCAGGCATATGCACTGGATGGAAACGATCTTATTGTTACAAAAATGAGGATGGATCTGCCCTCTGAGGTCTTTAAAGTAAAATCTGACGGCACCGAAGAGCAACTAACCTTTACCAACCGTGAAATCCTGAAAAAAGTGGAACTCGGGAAAACGACCAAACG
>JAAXUD010000313.1 GCA_013336205.1 Lentimicrobium sp.
AAAAAATATCCTATAGTGAATTACACTATAAGATTGGATTATTTGCAGATCAGATTACCGCAGGGGAAGGAAAAAATATTGTAATCTTCTCAGAAAACCGTCCTGGCTGGATTTATGCATTTTACGGAATCTGGCAGGCAAAGGCGATTGCAATTCCCATCGACTTTCTGGCTTCCGTATCAGAGGTCGCTTATATTCTGAAAGACGCTACGCCGGTTGTTGTTTTCTGCTCAGCAGAGAAAAAGGATTTGATGTCGGATGCCATACATAAAGCCGGCATTACATCCAGGCTGTTAATTATTGATGAAGTTGAAAAGTTGGAATCATCCACCAAAGGAACTTCCGATGAAATCGAACACAATCCTGACGACACTGCAGTAATAATCTATACATCAGGAACAACCGGCAGCCCTAAAGGCGTTATGCTTTCGTTCCTGAATCTTATAACCAACATCAAGGCGGTCTCGGAATTTATTCCTATTTACCGTCACGATTCCAGGGTAATGGTGTTGTTGCCGCTTCATCACATCTTCCCGCTGATGGGTACCATGGTTATTCCGTTGTATCTTGGTGGAACGATTGCCATCAGTCCTTCTATGGTTTCAGAAGATATTATGGCGACACTCCGCAATAATTCTATTACTATTATCATTGGAGTTCCAAGACTTTATGCCGCTATCCGCAAAGGTATTATGGATAAGGTGAATAAAAGTGCAGTTGCCCGAATGTTATTTTCGGTTGCTGCTAAAGCAAATTCCAAAAAGTTTTCAAGGAAAGTATTCAATACCGTCCATCAGAAGCTTGGTGGATCGGTTGAAGTTTTAGTTTCAGGCGGAGCAGCCCTTGACCCCGAGGTGGGCAGGGATTTTCAGGTACTCGGATTCGAGGTGCTTGAAGGTTTTGGCATGACGGAAGCCGCCCCTATGATCACTTTTACCCAACCAGGAAGGGTAAAAATCGGATCGCCCGGCGAAGTAATGCGTGAAACCCAGGTAAGGATTGATGACGGAGAAATTCTTGCCTCAGGGCCCAATATCATGAAAGGCTACTACAACAGACCTGAAGAAACAGCTCAAGTTCTTCAGGATGGCTGGCTTTATACCGGTGACCTTGGTTATTTTGACAAAGATGGATTCTTGTTTATTACCGGAAGGAAAAAGGAAATAATCATCCTGTCTAATGGAAAAAATGTCAATCCTTCCGAAATTGAGATTAAACTACTTGAATATCCGTTTGTTAAGGATTGTGGTGTTTTCTTCAGAGAAGATATGCTACAGGTGGTAATAATTCCGGACCCTGACCTGCTTGCTGAAAACGGAATCATTGAAACAGAGGCTAAAATCCGCAAAGAGGTGATAGAGCCATTTAATAACAGCGTTTCACCCTATAAAAAGTTGATGCGCTTCTTTATCACAAGCGAAGAATTGCCCCGAACCAGACTAGGCAAACTACAACGCTTCCGGCTGAGTGATCTCGCCGTGGAACAGCAGGAAGACACTGCCACAGACCTACCGGAAAGCCCTGAATTCAAGCTGATTGCCGCCTATCTTGAATCAGAAAAAGGACGTAAAGTAAGGCCACACCATCACCTTGAAATGGATCTGGGCATGGATTCTCTTGATAAGGTAGGCTTTCAGGCCTGGCTTCAGCAAAATTTCGGTGTAGGTATTGAGCCTGTGGCCATGACCAATTTTGGTGATGTGCTGAAACTTTCAGAATATGTCGGGGAAAACAAAACCCGGATAGAAGATGCCCGCATCAACTGGACAGATATTCTGCGTGAAAAGGTGAATCTTAAACTTCCGGGCAACTGGGTTACGGGGCGTTGGCTGCTTTATTCCTTCCGGATATTCTTCCATCTTTATTTCCGCTATAATGTTAAAGGGAAAGAGAACATCCCTGAAGGGCCATTTATTCTGGCGCCCAATCATCAGAGTTCGTTCGATGGAATGTTTGTAGCAGCATTCCTCACCAATCAGCAGATGAAACGTACTTATTTTTATGCCAAGGAGAAGCATATCCGGCAACGATGGCTCAAATTCCTGGCAAGCCGCAATAATATAATCATCGTTGATCTTAACAAAGACCTGAAAGAATCAATTCAGAAGATGGCTGAAGTATTAAAGCAAAACCGTTCACTTATAATCTTCCCTGAAGGCACCAGAACCACCACCGGCGAACTGGGCGAATTTAAAAAGACTTTCGCCATACTTAGCAGTGAGTTAAATATTCCGATTGTGCCGGTTTCAATTGCAGGAGCTTTTAAGGCTTTGCCCAAGGGTAGCCATTTTCCGATTCCACTAACAAAAATCAGCATTGAATTTTTACAGCCTGTTTATCCTGACAAGCTGTCGTATGATTCGCTGGCTGAACAGGTTAAAGACCGGATTCAGGGAAGTCTTGAGAAAGTCTGATAATATTGAGAAAAGCAAGAATCCTATGTCTGGGATTAATTTACTTTTCATAAGAACCAGACCTTTAGCGGCAAATAAAGATTGAATACAATAATTGCAAAATCTATAATAATAAAAATGGCTGGCAGAATCTGCCAGCCATTTTTATTAATGAATCAAACTGCTACTTATTAAGTATCAGCTTGAACTGTTTTAACACATCGGCACCAACCAGTTTTACCAGGTAATAACCTGAAGGTTGATCGTCAAGGTTGATGGTATAGATATTATCAGCCTTTGCAGGAACTGAGACTTTTCTGACAACCTGACCGGATACATTGTATATCAGAATCTCCTGAACATTTTCGAAACCACTCTCTGATTCAATGTTTACCAAAGAAGAAGTTGGATTCGGATAAACCTGGAATTCGGCCTCATCAGCAATAAGATTTTCGGCTTCTTTTGCAACCCGTTTGTATCTGAGCGTAGTACTGATCGAATTGGTACCACATCCATAAACTGTTGTTACGAGTTTAACAGTTCCGGTAAACGTTGCTGTCCAGGTAATCTTGGCATCGTCACCACAGGCGTCGTCTGAATAAGCCAGAAAAGCATCATTGGCCTTGTTCCTGAGAGTCATTTCTGAATCATAACTTGCAGTGGCACCATCAGTTGAACAATAAGAAAAGACATATGTCAGTCCGGAAGTAACTGCAAACGCGGTATACTCACCTGCATAGATTAATTTCTGACTCTTCCAGGAAGTCGTAAACTTCAATGTTGTACTTGGGTACTGCACAGTGCTGTTGCAGCCCTGGGTAGCTGAAGTAACACTGATTGCAATAAAACCAGCATTGTTCCCTTCGTTACTTTCAGCAACCTGGGCATCGGCATCCGCAAGAAAAACAATGTACCAGGTTCCTGTGGCTGTTGCGGCAGGAATTGTAAGTACTTCGCTCAAAGCAGCAGTGGCATTAACTGCCAGCGCAGCAACAGCATCTGTTGCAAGGTATGTATCACCAGCGCTGTAGGCGTTGTCTGTCGAAAGATAGTACTTCAGCGAAGAGGCTACAGCAGCAAAAGTACCCTGGTTTTTAACAGTACATGAAGCTGTAGTAGTTTGGCCAGCTGTCACTGCGGTAGGAGTTGCAGCCGGGGTTAATACCACCAGATCAGGACTACCAGTCGATGAAGTAACAGTAATCATAACATTTCCGGTATTGTTATTTTCATTGCCTTCAGTAACCTGAGCATTCGCATCGGCAACAAACAGAATATAATAGGTACCAACAGCAGTGCCAGCAGGAATAGTAACAATTTCACTAACGGCAACAGAAGCGGCAGCATTAAGCGCTGATACTGCATCGGTAGCAAGCAGAAGATCACCTGCTTCGTAGGTATTATTGGTTGAAAGGTAATACTTAAGGCTTGATGCAACAGCAGCAGCTCCGCCCTGATTATAAACCGTACAGGAAGCCGTTGTAGTGGCACCATCAATTAATGAAGCCGGGCTGGCGGCAGGGCTTTGAACAATAAGGTCTGGCGTTGCAGGTCCGGATGCTACCTGGAAAGAAGCAATTCTGGTTTTACGGGCACTGGAAGCGCCGATATATTCAGTTGTAAACCAGAAAGTTTTATCGTCGGCAGGGTCAACACTTAAACCGGCATAATCGCCCCAACGGTTGTAGGCTGTTTGTGAGTAGGTGCTGGTTGTGATTGTTTGCTCAGCAAGATCAAGTGTTCCTGTTCCGGCAGCATAGGCGGTGGAAGTTTGCCCGGTATAGCGAATTCCAGGATATACAGTTGTACTAGATACTGAATAGCCTAATCCGATTTCACTCTGGCCATTGAGCCTTATACTTCCCATCCAGCGTGAGTGAGCGTCGGGTGAATAAGTCCCTGATTGCCTTACTGACCAGGTTCCTGTCGTTTTCCTGAGTTCATACCAGCGGATTCCAGCCAGGTCAGTGTTGTTTACATCTACAGTATGGCAGCAAACCAACGTCTGGTATGATCCGAAATTACGATATTGCGGAGCATTCATCACAACCTGCGGAATGGCATCCAATTCACGGGTGGTACCCGGTTGTTTGATATTGTCCCAGTTTGCACCGAAGTTAC
>JAAXUD010000030.1 GCA_013336205.1 Lentimicrobium sp.
TTGTAACTATCATTGCCAGCAATGTGCAGGCGGACTGGCAAAAGAGCAGGGAAACGGCATGTCGTGTCCCTGCTCTTTTGAATTTCAGGCTTCGCCCGTTATTCTACCCGTCAGATTATACAATATATTCTCTCTTGAAATACCCCCGGATATTTTGTATATTTGATCTCAGCATCAAATGGTCATATCCGGCTTTTGCAGGGCAGAATCTGCATCAGTTCAGTTTGCAGTTGTTATAATGTTTGGTAATCTTCACCGGCAGGATGAAAAACAAGTCATTGATTATTGGATTGTTTCTCCTGGTTTCTTTTCATACCAGCGCACAGCAATACTTTTTTTCGGGATATTCTATTGAAGACGGACTTTCACAGAGTGTTGTCAATTGCATATTTCAGGATTCAAGAGGATACATCTGGTTCGGTACACAAAACGGACTGAATAAATTCAATGGATACAACTTCGAGGTCTTTAACTACAATCCAGGTGACACAAATTCAATCGCCGGCAACTGGATTTATAGCATAGCAGAAGATAAAGAAGCAAACCTCTGGATCGGGACAAAAAGTGGCCTGATAAAGTATACCAGGAAAGAAAACCACTTCAGCAGGATAAGGTACACCGTGCCTTACGGGGCTCAGATTACCGACTGTGTTTATGAGGTGAAATGTGCCGGCAATGGAAAAATACTCATCAATACGCCACCGGTGCTTACCGTGTGCAATCCTGAAACCCTATCGTTTACTCATTATATCAGCCCGCTGACTTACGACGGCAGTGTTCAGGACTACAATATTCCATTGCTGGAAGACAGGCAAGGCCGCATCTGGATGGCCTCAACAAAAGGGCTGGCTGTATTCTCGCCCGGTGCCGGGACTTTCAGGGTTTTCAATCACAATCCTTCCGATCCGGAAAGCCTTTCAGATAACAATGTCACTGCGTTGTATGAGGATAAGAAAGGCGACCTCTGGATAGGAACCTCAGCAGGATTGAATCAGCTGGTAAGCGGTGGAAGCCGGTTTATACATTACTATAATTCCCCTGGTGCTGTTTCATTGAGCAATAATTTCATCAGGGCAATTCTTGGCGATAAATCGGGTAATCTTTGGATTGCAACCGAAGGAGGAAGCCTGAACAGAATGTTTCGGGACAAGGACAAACTGCTGATATCGGAAAGGTTCACTGCCGAAAAAAGCGGGCTTAATCACAATATAAACCTTTCGCTGGCAATCGATAACTCCGGCAACCTCTGGATAGGCACCCTTTCGGGGCTCAACAAAACCGACCTGAAAAGGCGGAATTTTAACCTTTACCGGAAAGGGGATACGCCTTATTCTGTTGATCTGGCCGGAAATGTGATTGCTTCTGTTTATAAAGATGAAGCTGATGTTATCTGGATTGGTAACTGGGGGCAGGGGCTTAATCTTTATAACCGGAAAACCGGCAGCGTTGAGCATTATTCTTCTAAAAAGGACGGACTGTATTACATTCCCAACGATTATGTTCATTCTGTTTTTAAAGACAACGAGCACAACATCTGGCTGGGTACCCGCGATGGCCTCCTGGTTTATGACAGGCAGAAGCACAGTTTCTCGCGCCCCGGAGTGCTTTTAAAGAATGCCGGGTTGCCCGGTTTCCAGGGATTGAGAATTAATATGATGATGCAGGACCGGCAAGGTTCCTATTGGATTGCAACCAATGATGGTATTTATAAGAAGGGAAAAAATAAGCCATATCCCGAACATTACTATGCCGGGGCAGCGGCCGGATACAACATCAGTTCTAACCTGGTTTACGCGGTACTCGAAGATAGGGACGGGGACATCTGGATAGGGACCATAAACGGCCTGGATGTTATTGGTCATGAAAAGAAAGAAATAAACCATTACAGGAAGGATGAAAATAAGAACGGATCACTTTCCGATAATTTTATCACCGCTTTGTGTGAAGATCAGCAGGGTGATATCTGGATCGGAACCAACTCTTATTTAAACCGCTTTTCAAAGAAAGAAAACGCGTTCACTTATTATTCCAGGGAAGATGGTTTTCCCGGTAATGTTGTGTACAGCATTCTTGAAGATAGAAATCACAGCCTTTGGTTTGCCACCGGAAATGGATTGTGTCGCTTCGATACTGCCAGCAAAAAATTTCGCAGCTATTCGGTGGAAGATGGCTTGCAAAGTCCGGAATTCAACCTCAGGGCTGCTTTTATCAGCGAAGAAGGGGAGCTGTTTTTTGGAGGGATGAACGGTTTAAATTCCTTTTTTCCTGATTCACTCAGGGAGAATCCCTATATACCTGTGATCGCATTTACTTCTGCTTATAAAATGACCAAAGGCACAAAGGAATATCTAAACCTTGAAAAGAGCGGACAAATAGCGCTTAATTACAATGAAAACACATTTACAGTTGAATTTGCGGCACTGGAGTTTACAAATCCTGCAAAGAATGCATATGCTTACAAGCTTGAAGGCATAGACGACAACTGGAATTACATTGGTAAGCGGAATTTTGTTGCTTTCACCAGGCTCATACCGGGTGAATACACCCTGCGGGTGAAAGGAAGCAACAACGACGGGTTGTGGAATGAAACCGGGATTAGTCTTTCAATAGTGATCCATCCCCCCTGGTGGAAAAGCAACCTGGCTTATGTGGCTTATATTCTGGTGGTTATCTTTATGGTATTTCTGTATATTAAAATACGGGAACGTAATCACCTAAGGGAGCTTAAGATACTGGAAGAAAAAGTTAAGTTAAGGACACAGCTGATAGAAAAGCAGAAGTCGGAAATATTGACCAAGAATTCGGAGTTGAATGAGCTGAATGCAGCAAAAGACAAATTCTTTTCCATTATTGCCCATGATCTTCGCAATCCATTCAATACCATCATCGGAATGACCGATATTCTATTGATAACCTTAAATAATATCGATCCGCTCAAACTGCAAAAGAACCTCGAAAATATAAAAACATCCTCACAGCAGGCCCATGAGTTGCTTGAGAATCTATTGTTGTGGGCCCGTTCGCAAACCGGTACCATATTATTCAAGCCCGAGCCGGTCGATCTTAGGGTATTGGTAGAAGAAGGTATCAGCCTTGTTGCTGTTCAGGCTGCCAGGAAGAACATTGAGTTGTTTACTGAATTTAAACCATGCAGACTGATTAACGCGGATGTGAATATGATCCATACAATTCTTAGAAATCTACTCACCAATGCCTTGAAATTTACCAACAGAAATGGTAAAATTCATATCAGCGTATCAGAAAACAAGGGTTTCTGCGTATTGAGTGTAAAGGATAGTGGTATAGGAATTTCAGCAGAAAAAGTAAAGAACCTGTTTAGTATTGACACTTCTCACAAGACCAAAGGCACCGATCAGGAACCCGGAACTGGATTGGGATTAATTCTTTGCAGGGAATTAATTGAAAAACATGATGGCCGGATTGAGGTTGCCAGCGAACCGGGGAAAGGCAGCGAGTTCACGGTTCTGATTCCTGTTGCAGTAAAATAAGGCATGTAGGCCTGCCTGCCTTAATCATCAACTGGAAGGAAGATTTATTCCAGGATTTCCGTGTTTTAACTTATCCCGGCAAAGCATAAACTTTTGTCGTCTTATAGGCTAAAGCCCCTGTGATTACTTTATTTTTTTTTGCCACCGGCTTCAGCCGGTGGCAAAAAATTACCCGGGTTAAGGCTTTGCTGAAGCAATTGGTAAATAATAGATATAAGAGAATCTTCGGATGCATTGCCGGGGTTTTCAGACAAAGTATTGGTTATTCAGGGGCGCTGAAAAAGAGCGATATACCTCAAAACAGAACAGCGAAAGATTAAACAGCCTTATAGGAACAAAAGAGTAGGGCAATCACATCCGTTGCCCTTTCGGGCTTGCCTTTTTTGGTTTTATATCAACTATTGGATTTTCCCCGGCCGCCCTATCGGTAAACCGGCCATTTTATTCTGTATAATCCCCGATTGCATCGTTAAAGCGCTTACCGATTTCTTTGGCAGGTTAGTCGAATATATTTGTTTGTAATACAGTATGTTACGTAATTTTATGCCATCAACAATTAACCTTAAACAGGAGGATAAAACCATGAAAAAACTTATTGCTGTGGTACTGCTGCTTATGTTCGCTCTTGTGCTGGTGGCAGCTGCCGAAACCCCAAATTATGTTACAACAGGAGGAAAAACATACTTCTGTGAGAAGATGAAGCCAGGATTATTCTGTGCCAGAATCACTATGGACGATGGAACCATACTGAAAGTCCCGTTTGGGAAAGTGGATTCCTATTCATGCAAAGGACGTTTGTTTGAAAGACTTCCTGTAAAATGTGAAGGTGCACCTGAAGACTGCACCGCCCTTATGGAATACATAACATCGCGCAATGGGCTGAGGCTTTATAAATATTGCGAATATGGCGAATGCGGTGATCTGTATAACAACACATACCAGGAGGCCCACTTGCAGTTTGTGTTCTTTGTATTTCAGGAGGGGGAGTTTTACCTGGAGGTTGATCAGAAAAATGCACCCACTGTGCTTCCGTTTTTTGGTATCGAAGTGCTTTGATTATTGTGTGGATTATGTTGCCGGTTTGTAATCTGCACTTTCCGGAGTGCTTAACTATTAAAACAAATGTTATGAAAACGCATTTAATAATATTGATGCTGGTGATTTTTTCAACAGGAGCAATGGCTGAATCAGATGGAGATGACTTCGTTGTTGCAGATGGAGTTACTTATTTTTGTCAGGACATGAGAATCGGATTGCTCAGAACATGGATATATACCCCGGATGGCGGTATAGTCAAAGTATCCAACAACAATGTACAGGCATACCGCTTAAATGGCCGTCAGTATGAATTGCTGCCGCTGATCGATCGTTGTGGTGATACGGTTGACCATGCTTTTATGGAGTTTATCGCTATGCGGAATGGCAATCGCTTATACAGGTATTGCAGTAATTGCAGCAAATACGATCCCTTAAACGGCGAAATAGCCCCGCTCAACTTTGTGTACCGCTATTATGTATCTGAAAACGGTCATCTTAAGTTATTGACCGAGGAGGAGGTGAATGGTGATGCATTGGCCTGCTATAAAGTAAAAGTCATAAAAGACAATAAAAGAAAATGATCAGTCGGGCAGTATTTGAGTTTCAGTGACAAGAGGTTGCAAGGATTTTGCAGCCTCTTGTCTTTTATATCAGATCTGCTTTACCCGTTTATAGCGAAGCTTACTGAAAAACTCCGTTAAGAGTTTCCAGGATTAGCTACAGGTGTAGTCATAAATCCATTCCTGCTAAATCCGTTAATTATTCCATTTCGCTGTCTCTGAATTCTGATCCCCTTTATTTCTAACCTGATCAATTCACAAAGGTTGTGGATAGTTCAGTATTAAATCAATCATCATCTGAACTAATTAATTTATAAAATACCCTTTAATGGCTAATAAGGGAGGTTGAATGTATAAATGGTTATTTATCCGGCTAAAACGACCGGAATAGATTTACGGTTTGCTAATAATCAAATTTCACAGCAAGTTGATGCAATTAGTGGAAGAAATTGAAATTCAACCCGTTTATACAGTATTTCAATCCAACTACACATTTTGAAAATTAACTGCTGTAAACCGCAATACTTTTGGTTCGGATTTCAGAAGCAAATTCTGTTTTCTATTTCACAAAGAGTTATTAACTAAATAGTTTGAATAAAAATCGTCAATAGTTTTTAACGATTGCTTAGCATTCTGTTCATTTTTTAATGCAGTGTCAATAATAGGTTTCAGTTTGGCGAATTTCCAGCAGTATCCATTGTTTTCTACTGTCCGGATATTTTCTGTTTAATCCAGGCATTTAGGATTGCCCGTTTCATGCCATCGTTAATCAGGAGGGACATCTGCTTATTAAAAGAATGTTCAGACTGATTTGTTGCTAACATTATTTTTTTGATCCCGGGTTTTTGACTTCAATTCCCAGCTTGCATTACATTCAATTTCAAAAGTAATTTTAACCAAAACTGTTAGTCATGATAAAATTTATAACCATTTTCATTTACAGTTTATTGTCTGTTGGATTGTCTGCTCAGAGTATCCACAACAACGGTGCACACATCGTAAGCCAGTCCGGTACCTTTTGGGTGATTGACAACGGCAACTTTACACTGAAAAGCGAAAGCGCCACCAACCTGGCAACCATGGCCAATCTCAACATCGGGGCGGATGCCTCGCTTACGCTAACACCGACGAGCTACCTCACAGTGAACGGCACCTTATCTAACAGTTCTGGAATTGACGGGCTTGTTTTGCAATCTACCCTTGATGGCACAAGTTCGCTTATCCAGTCTACCAACGCTGTTGATGCTACCATAAACCGTTACATTACCGGGAGCACAAGCCTGACGGCCAATACCTACCACCTGGTTTCGGTGCCACTTACGCCGGCAACAAATTCAACCTCAAACCTGTTTTTTGGTTCTTACCTTTTTGATTATGATGTAGCCTCCGATTCATGGCAAAGTTTAGGAACTTCTACTGCAACTTCACTCGATGAAACCAAAGGCTACATGATTTATGCACCGGAGGCCACGCACACATATACCTTTGCCGGGCCCATGAATGCGGGGAGTTTTACTCCGACGATAGTATTCGCAGGTGCAGGCAACAACCTGGTTCCGAATCCTTATCCTTCGGCTATTGATTGGGATGCAACTTCAGGCTGGACAAAAGATCCCACAAAAATAGCCAACTCGGTTTATATCTGGCCTTCTGGTGCTATGGATGGAAATTATGCCGCTTATGTTAACGGAGTCGCTACCTTCGGCGGTTCACGATATATTCCGGCTGGTCAGTCTTTTTTTGTAAAAGCCATCGGCACCTCTCCTGTTTTAACCATGAATGACAATGTTCGGGTTCACAACAACAAAGCATTTTTCAAAGATGACGAAGCAATTCCGGATTTACTGCGCATACTGGCTGTAAGCAACGATTACAAAGATGAAGCGGTGGTTCGGTTTACCGAAAGTGCCTCTGCCTCTTCAGACTATGAATACGATGCCTGGAAATTTTATGGCAGTGAAGGCGCTCCCCAGCTATACTCCCTTACCGAAGATAATGAAATGCTGGCCATCAACAGCCTGCCTCCCCTTGAAACATCCTATATCGTGCCCTTGAATTTTGAAATGAGTGCCAACAAACAGGTTACGTTCACTTTTAAAAATATTGAAAGTTTCGACCCTTCAGTGAACATTTTCCTCAAAGACGAGCTCAGCAATCAAACTGTCAATCTTCGCAACCAGCAGTTATACACCTTCAACCACGATGCCGAAAATGCCGCCACTCGTTTTAAACTTGTCTTTGGCGGAACTATTGGTGTGGAAGAAATTTCAACCGACATCAACAGCATGTGGATTTCCGGCAGCACCCTTTACATCCATACACCTGAACTAACCGGACAAACGGGGTTAGTAGAAGTTTATAACGCTTCCGGTCAAAAGCTGATAAGCCGTACAATGGTTTTGACCGGGCTTTCAACCATGGAACTACATCATAAAGGTTTTGTGGTTGTAAAACTTACTACCGGGCAAAAAGTAATAACAGTAAAAGGGATTTTGATCAAATAGCCCCCACGCCGGGCCGATTTTGGTTTTTTAGATTGAAGCAAATCGATTTTTGAAGACTAAAAACAAGTTTCAGAAGCTTTCTCACCCGATCTCCTTTTGATGAGACAGGCAGGTGGGCTAAGGTCAAAAAACAATTAACACTTAAAAAATAGCACAATGAAAAAGATAATCTTACTTACAGTTTTTTTAGCAACAGTCAGTTTTGCATTGCTGGCCCAGGCACCACCAAATCCACCCGCAAATGCAGGTAGCAATGGTGGACCTGTTGGAGGCAATGCGCCCATTGGCAGTGGAATCGTTTTGTTAATCACGCTTGCTGCCGGTTATGGCGCTAAAAAGGTGTTGAATGTAACCGATTCAAACAATTGAGAAATTCAGTAATACCAATAAATTTAACTTTCCAAAACCAAAACGACAATGAAAAATTATATAAAAATGTTTCTGGCATCCTGCCTGCTCGTAGTTTTTACCGTTAGTATTAACGCCCAAAGCGTTGGCATCAACTCAACAGGCGATACACCTGACAATAGCGCTATACTTGATGTAAGTTCAACCACCCAAGGGTTTTTACCACCCCGGATGACAACAGCTGAGCGCGATCTGATCAATTCACCTGTTGCCGGTCTGACTATATTTAATGCCACCAAACTCTGCAATGAAACATTTAATGGCACGATGTGGGTAACCAACGCACATTACATAGGCGAAAGTTATGGCGGAGGTATTGTGTTTTATGTGTATGACAATGGACAGCATGGATTAATAGCCGCACCAGCCGACATTAGCTTTGGAATAATATTTTGGTATGATTTTAATAATATTTCATATCCATTCACAAATGCAAGTAGAGACGGGATTGGTGCCGGCATACACAATACGGAGCGGATAAATGCTGTACAAGGGTCAATTAATGCTGCCAATGCGTGTGCATCCTTCAATGGTGGAGGATATGGAGATTGGTACTTACCTTCAGTAATCGAACTAAATTTATTATATATACAAAAGCAATTGGTAGGCGGTTTTAGTGGGAATTATTGGAGTTCTGTCGAGGCTGGACAGCAAACGGCAAGGGGCCAAAATTTCACCACAGGCGCACAGTTCACAGCTTTTAAGAATGGAAATAATTCTGTGCGTGCCATCAGGGCTTTTTAACTATTTAACAGGGAACCGCAAAGTTTATCGGAGAGAACCGCAAAGAAATACAAATCTTACATGTTATGCGGCCCAGTTCGACAGGCCTGCTTGTATGCGCAAGCAGGCAGGCTAACTGCAACGCTTTGCGTTTAAAAACAATTCAGCATCCAATTTCCATAACTCAACGACATTGGAATAAGAATTATAGTTTCACAGTTATAAAATTAACTAACCCGGATTAAGTCTATTCCCGCCTTAATCCGGACGATTTTCCGTATTTCAATTGCTTAATAAACCCTTCCTCTAATCATTCGTTTTACTATTAAGTTTCCTGCAGCTCCTGGTGCAGCAGCCCCCCGTTTATTACGAACATAGGCTGGAGCCTTGACTTAAACATTGGACCAAGCTATTCCTATTGCTATTACAAGACTTAAGGATCTTTCATCCGCTGTTAAAGGAATTATAATTTCAATAGGTATTGCGATTTTTGTTGGGCCAATAAGAGATTCCATGGCCCAAACAGCAAGCTATGTATTAATGAGATGATATTCCGTGGCTTACGGGTTCAGGCCTTTATTGCCCATTAACTTCCGAAGATAAAATATAAAAAATATTAACATATTATCGGTTACATTTTCACGTAAAGTCTATATATGGCATAGGTTTTCTTATACTCCCCGGTTTATAACATTCTAAAATCCGATAGCTGCTTAAATACTTTAACTACTCAGAATGAAAACGAACAAAAATCTCAAAAAAATCGCTCCGGCATTTATGCTGGTACTCCTGATTGCAATGCTTGTCTTTTCGTGTAATAAAGACAATCCGGAAACTGATCCGGAAGAACCCCTGACTCCTTCAGGCCAACCGGATGTTTTCTCAAACAAACCTGTAAACATCATGTCGGAGTATGAAACTACAAATAACCTGCTATTTCCCGGTCACAGGATCCACAAACTGGGAAACGGCCTGATGGGGGGCACAGGCCACAATGTCTGGGAAGGGGCACATTTTATTGGTGAGCTTGTGTGGGAGGCTTATGATTATCATCATACAGAAGCCAATTTTAAAGATATTGAAGATCAACTGGATGACATAACGGGCCAGATTGCAGAATTGAACGCGAATATTATATCATTGGCAAGAGTTATGGCCGTCGATTTTAACAAGCTGAACGCGCATATTTCAACCCAGGCATTGAATGATCAGATTGCCTATGTCGAGACCGCTATGGGTGATGCAACTTCGGACGAGTTAATGTGGTATTCTGAGGTTGCAACGCGTTATCAGGCAGACACTTCAAATCCTCAGAATAAAAAGGATATGGAGGATTTAAAATTATATGCGCCTCTTTATGCTTTTCGTACATATCATAGCACAGAATCGAATTCAATGCCCAACGTCATCAGTGAGATGCACCAGCTCTTGCTTCCGACCCTGGGTAATGACAACGCATTGGGTAGTTATACAAAGACAGTGATTGATGAATGTACCGGAAAAGTAACCGACACTACATCGGCGATGAATGCTTACCTGTTGATAGAAAACTATTTTCTTACCGTGGTGAATTATCAGTTTCAGGCTGCCACGGTCATGGTCAATGCCGCCAATATGGTTGATAATGGCGGTGAACACGGTTACGCTTCAACATTCTGGAATAACACAATGCGCGAAGTAATTCCTGCTGAAGTTGGCGTTTTTCTGTCATCCGTCGAATATATGGTAGCCAACCTTTCGGAATACAGGAACAGTAAAAGGTTTATTCATGATATGAAATATGCTGAAGCCGGTCTGGCACCTGACCTGGTATTTTTGCATGTGCTGGCACGGGCCCAGTTTGTGGCCAATCTTCTTTACGATGCCAGTGGTATTTCCTATCCGAGAATCAGCGGTCATATTATGGTACCAAACAGATATACAACCGATGGATCAGGCCCTGATATTCCGAATGAGCTTACCATAACCATCGGATCAGTGCAGATAAAATCAGCAGGAACCAAGTACGAAAGTATGATTCCTTATACCCGTTGGAGCAGTGAAAAGACATGTCACCCTGCCAATCATTGGGATTTGTACCGGTTTACTACCGTTGATCCGGATACGTCGTGGGATGGTACCCCCCAGATTGTGAAGGTCGTAGCAAGCGGTTCTAATTTGCCCTGGCCACATTCTCCTGATGTTGAAATAAAAGGGACAGTTACACCCCTGTATTATAATCTGAAGGATCCATCGCAACGCTCACCCACCAGAACAGAGGAGTGCAGCTTTCAGTTTGGTTATTTTTCTGCAAACTGGCAGTGGGGATATATGCTTCTTTCCAACACAAAACTGCAGAGTAAACTTCACGACGATTTTAATGCTGCAAACTATGACGATAGATTCCAGAACCTGACCGTTCCGGTAACCTCTTATGATCACTATATGATGAGTTCGGCCCCGCCTTTTAATTGTTATAGTGTGGTTAAATCAGATGCCATTAGTTTTTCTCACTCTGAATACTCCGGTGGCCTGTTGGCTTCCGGCAATTTAGTGGGGTTAAATAATTCTAAAGCCTATTGCATTGTGGATGCACGCTATTTATCGGTGAAAACAGGCAGCGAACTTCCCGATGCTGACCCTGAAACAATTGAGGCCTGGGCATTGTACAATGGGTCCATTGACAACAAAAAGTTACCGAAAAAAGCTACAATTTCAGTTTCCTTAGGGACCCGGTATTCAAAAACTGATGGTTTAGTTGATTTATATCATATTTATGGAAATCTGATGAAGGATGCGCTTGATGTCAATAAAGCACAATTCAATATTCCCACTAAATTCAGTTCAGTGGAAATTTCAACGAATACATCTTATTACCCCGGCGAACAGTATTTTTACTATGTGGATGAAGCGTATGAACCAGATAAGAGGCATATCAGTATAGACCTGAATTATGCCTATCAGTTTGTATACACCGGACTCTATAGCCTTCCTGATCCACCTGCTAAATAATGGAAAGCTGTACTTTAATCAGGCAAATGTTCTTTGAGCCTTTAAAAATGTCAGAAAGTGAAAAGAAGTTCCTGATCGGAAGTTACCTGATAGGTAAGATCCAAATTGAGCGATTTAACAAAGAAAACCATTCAATCGTTTTAACCTTGCCGTAATTAACAATACGCCGTTAAAATTCTTTAAACAGCTGGTAATCAGATTTATGCCATATCGCAAGCCCTATAGCTATCGGGATGATTTACAAAGTCTTGAATTTCCATAATTTGCGTCTTTGCGTCCCTGCCAGCCGGCAGGCTGGTTTGCGTGATACTTAAAATTACAGAAATATTGAATTAACCAATCCGGGTTGAGCATCATACAGTCTCAGCCCGGATTGGTAGTTTTATTTCAATTGCATAAAAACCACTCCTGCAATCGTTTGCAAAATTATTAATCTGTTTCTGAGCAGGCTATCCTGAGAAACTCCATGGTTTTTCATTAGCTTTGTCCCTGAATCCCTCCCACAAAAAATACCTCTCATGAAAAAAGTATCCCTCTTCCTGTTGCTGTTAATAGCTGCTTCTTTTTTGAAAATATCTGTGAAAGCGCAGGCTCCTGCTCAGTGTCAGGATGTGATGCTGCAGGCCTTTTACTGGGATTCATACGCCGACAGCAAATGGACGACCCTCAATGCCGAAGCCGGGGTGATTGCTTCAAATTACGACCTGGTTTGGCTTCCGCCCAGCGGAAATGCCCAAAGTGCAAACAATATGGGCTATGCGGCCATCTGGTGGTTTGACCAGAACAGTGCTTTCGGTACAAAGGCGGAACTGAAAACACTGATAGCTTCCCTTAATGCCGGGGGTGCCAAGGCCATAGCCGATGTTGTGGTAAATCACCGGAGTGGCG
>JAAXUD010000851.1 GCA_013336205.1 Lentimicrobium sp.
AAGATTTTTCAAGAAAGAGATAGGACACAAAGCCAAGTGTCATTACCATAATTTCAGGCCTGAAAACAAAGGAATACTGGAATATCAATGCATTTAGAATTGTAAGCAGAAATGCAAACCAGGCAGATTTTGAACCAAGTATCCGCTTTATGTATCCAATAAAAATAAAAAGGAAAATGCCCAGCCACAGCAGGCTGACACTCTTTAATGTTTGTAATGAAAATCCGAAAAGCTTAATAAACAGCGCACCGTTAAGTGTAAATATCTTATGGTGAACGATGTGGCGGGTTTCCTGCCCGGTAATTCCATGCATCAATTCCGACTTAACAAAACCATTTTGAGACATCCAGTAAGCATGTTCACCAATCCAGGCATCGTCAATATCTGGTGTTCGCTGCCACAGGCTATAGGCGAACAGCAATAGCGTTAAAACAATTAAGATTTTTATGGGAAATAATAGTCTCATCAAAAATAAATTCGCACCAATATGGCTTTGTTTTCAGGCTCGCAAAGATAAAGCATTAATTCATTGAGTTATTTATCATTATAAATCCGTTTGTTTCCTGGTATGCTGGATGAAATTTAGGTTAATAATATTTAGTTTTCCTATAGAATGCTTTCCCAACTTGTCTTTATCTTTGCAAACTTAAAACTATACTATGATCCAGCGTATTCAAACAGTTTACCTTGCATTGGCCGCCGCCGCACTGGCTATTGCCTTTTTCTTTCCGGTTATTAGTTTTATTAACGAAGGTCAGATCTGGCTTGATGTTTACCTGAAAGGCTTTCAGGATAATTCAGCACCTTCGCTCGGACTTAGCTTTAACCTTCTGATTCCACTGATTATACTTGTATTATTGGTGATTGTGATGGCCGTTTCTGCTGTTTTTCTTTACAAAAACAGGAAACTTCAGATGCGCCTGGTAAGGCTTGGGATTGTTCTGCTGTTGGTGGTTATTGCTTTAATCTTCTTCTATTATGCCAATATCCTGGCTAAAGCAACTTCGACCGCCCCTGATTTCAACCATCCGGGTATTTATCTTCTGCTGGTTTCACTTGCGATGTTTATTCTGGCAAACCGGAGCATTATCAAGGATGATAAGCTGGTCAGGTCGGCCGACAGACTCAGGTAACTAAACTTTTTTTTGTAATTCCATAATTTCCAACTCTTTGATGTCTGCACCGTCGATGGTAAATCTGACCAGCGTGCTGACTTCATGAAATCCGGATTTACCGGCTGCACCCGGATTTATATGTAACAGATTATTCTTGGGATCATTGATCACCTTAAGGATATGTGAATGGCCGGTAATAAAGAGTTTTGGCTTTGTTTCTTTAATAAGCTGACGGGCTTCCTGTGTATATTTTCCCGGGTAACCGCCGATGTGCAATATCAAAACCTTGACATCCTCGCACATAAATTCCTGGTAATGAGGGTAAAATGATTTCAGATCATTTCCGTCAATATTTCCAACCACAGCCTTTAAGGGTTTCATAGAGGCCAGTATTACGGCCGTATCCAGATCACCAATGTCGCCGGCATGCCAGATTTCATTGCAATCAGCAAAGAATGAGGATACTTTGGGGTTTATATAACTGTGTGTATCAGAGAGCAGGCCGATTCGTTTCATGCAGAGAATTTGAGGTTGAGGTTAAGGTTGAGGTTGAGGTTGAGGTTGAGTGCACGTTTATGATACAATTTTAATCACTTTTTATGTGCAATTCGTTTATCGTAAAACGGACTCCTTCATTCAG
>JAAXUD010000314.1 GCA_013336205.1 Lentimicrobium sp.
CTGGTACATCATCAAATCCATATCCCCAGTCGAGCCCAAGCAAACCGAACATCGGCAGGAATACCCTTACCCCAACTCCGGCAGCACGATAGAGGGAGAATGGATTGAAGGAACCAAAATCATCCCAGGCTTTTCCTGCTTCCGCAAATGCTGACAAATATATGGTAGCACTTGGATTCAGCGAAACCGGGTACCTGAGTTCAAGTGTATTTTTATTGAAAATAGTTCCCCCGACATTCTTGTTTTTATAATAATCCGGAGTCAAACTCTCATTTGCATAGCCACGCATTCCGATAATCTCACGACCGTCAAGATTGTTGGCACCAGACAGACCATCGCCACCCAGGTAATAGCGATCAAATGGCGTAACTCCGATTTCATCGTTATACTGTCCGAGAAAGCCATACCTTACCCTTGCTGTCAAAACCAGGTTGCCTATAATCTGCCTGTAAATTGAAGCACTGAACTTCCATTTGTGGTACTCAATCCACTTATACTTCTCTTCATCGGTCAGTGATGAAAAATCCTGATGGCTGAAGACTGAATATGGTGGTGTGATGTCAAGACTCAAAGAAACATCTGAACCAGAGCGTGGGAAGATCGGACTATCCACAGAATTGCGTCCCAGGGTAACTCCATAACTGTAGTTCCTGTATTTCCCGTTTCCATTTCCAAAAGCAAAAATATTTCCGTAATTATCAAGGCTATAATTCTGAAAGCTAACCCGCATCCCAAGGGTAAAATAGTCATCGGGCCAGGTAAGACGTTTGCCAAGTGAGAATGTTAACGCATCAATCTTGAAAGCCTGATAGCTATCCAATGCCTTGGAAACTCCATTTGAATATAAGGAATGATAGTAACTTACACTGAATGAATTAGGCTTTTTCCCACCCAGCCAGGGCTCAGTAAATGAAGCGCTGTAGCTGATGTACCCTTTTCCATAAGATTGCAAACGCAAACTCAGTTTCTGGCCATCGCCGGATGGAATTGGCCGCCAGGCACTGCCTTTGAATATATTGCGGGCTGAAAAGTTGTTAAATGAAAGTCCTAGTGTACCAACGACTCGTCCGTAGCCCCAGCCGCCCGACAATTCAATCTGATCGCTGGATGTTTCCTCAACAATATATTCAATATCCACGGTACCATCGTTGGCATTAGGAATCGGATTCGGTACAATTTTTTCAGGATCGAAATATCGCAGCTGCGCCAACTCACGTGTTGTACGGATAATATCAGACCTGCTGAAGAGCTGACCCGGACGGGTGCGCAACTCACGAATTACCACGTGATCATTGGTCCTGTTATTGCCCTTTATCGTAACTTTATTGATGGTTGCCTGCTTCCCTTCGCGAATGCGCATCTCAACGTCAATGGTATCATTCTCAACCCTTACTTCGACAGGCACTACCTGAAAAAACAGGTATCCATCATCCAGGTACAGGGTGCTGATGTCAATTTCATTCGGATTATAGTTGAGGTTTGCATCCAGTTCGCTCTGGTTGTAAACATCTCCTTTTTTGATTTTTAATACTTCGTTCAACTGAAAGGATGAGTACTTGGTATTTCCTACCCATTTGATATCACCGAAATAATACCTCCGGCCTTCTTCCACTTCAATATCGATACCAATAACCTTTGGGCTAATCTTGTAGATGGAATCTCTTACTATGTATGCATCCCTGAATCCCTGCTCATTATATTTTGCAAGAATCATATCCTTATCTTCCTGATACTCGTCCTGAATAAACTTTGATGTTTTGAAAATCCGAAACTTGAAATGATCGGTAATTATCCCTGATACCATATTCGTGATAGAATCAGAATTAAAAGTCAGCAAAGCGTGGGGAGCGCTCATAATTAATTTGTCAAGGGCGACAAATGGCATAAAAACGCCCTTGTCCTTGGTGTTTTTCATGGAGTGTTTCAAGCTCAGATCAGGGATCTGTTTGTTGCCGATGAAATTAATCTGTTCAATACGGACTTTACTGCCTTTAATTATATTTATTGTAAGACTGACATCGTTGGAACTGGAGGAATCACGTTTTTGCTCAATGTCCACAATGGCATTCAGGTAACCTTTTCCGTTAAAATGTTTTTTTATAATATTCGAAGTTCTGATTACCACATTATCGGTAACTACATCCCCTTTTACCAGTTTAATTTTTTCGCGCAGGTCGTCGGCTTCTGATTTTCTGATATTCTTAAATGAAAACTTACTTAGACGGGGTCTTTCCTGTAGATGAATATCCAGGAAAATGAGATCATTAGAAATACTGGTAGCTGAGATTCTGACATCTTCAAAAAGGCCCTGTGCCCAAAGTTTTTCAATGGCTTTACGAATTTTATCGCCCGGCACTTCAATCCGGTCAGCAACCTGTAAGCCAGACAGCATAATAAGCACATTGTGATCGAGGAACTGTACCCCGCTCACGGTAACGCCACCAATAATATATTCTTTGGGACTTGAATAGTCAATTTCACTCAGATCGTCACCAAGACGGATCTGCGCCTGCACAGCAAAAGAAAAAGAGAAAAAGAGCAGTAAAAAAGCAATTCGGCGGAAGAAATTCATTTATCGGTAACTTGTTTTATTTGTTCACTAATCATTCCAAAACGACGTTCGCGGTTCTGGTAATCAATTATAGCTTCGTACAGGTCGTCTTTTCTGAAATCCGGCCATAATTTGGCAGAGAAATAGAGTTCTGAATAAGCAATCTGCCATAAGAGGAAATTGCTGACCCTGTTTTCACCACTGGTTCTTATAAGCAATTCCGGATCAGGTATTTCCCTGGTTTCAAGATACTCTTTGAAGGTATCAGGGTTTATTGATTCCGGGTCAAGTTTACCAGCTGCAACCTCAACTGCGATTCGGCGGGCTGCTTCCGCAATTTCCCAACGTCCGCTGTAGTTTAATGCCAGCACAAGATCCATCCGGTTATTGTTACTGGTTTTCTCCATAGTTTCCATCAACTGAGAGTAACACCCCGGCTGCAAATGCGTAAGATCACCTATCGCCCGGAGTCTGATGTTGTTTTCCATCAGGGTTCCCAATTCGGAATTTAAGGTTAGCACCAGCAGGTTCATCAAGGCATCTACTTCACATTTGGGTCTTTTCCAGTTTTCAGTTGAAAAAGCATACAATGTCAGGAATTTAACGCCTAACTCTGCCGCAGCTGTTGAAGTTTGCCGCACTGATTCAACACCATTCTGATGGCCGAACACCCTCATTTCACCCCTGCTTTTTGCCCACCGGCCATTCCCATCCATGATGATGGCAATGTGCTTAGGCAGCTTGTCAGGGTCAATTTTTTCTTTAAGATCCATCTGTTTGAATCACAAAACTAAATTAGGCTGTATTCCGATACACCCGGTAGTGTGGGGTGTTAATTAATGTTAATCGATTTAATAAAAAATGTTAAGACAACGTTCACGCTCTAAATAATTGAGCCTGACCGATATACTAACTGAAACAACTGAATACCAGTCATTATAAGCTGAATCACCACGTTGCATACCGGCATTGTGCAGGCGTGTGGGGTCTGAAGCCAGTTCTACAGCAGGATCGGCAACTTCGCCGGGAGATGTCCCTACAAGATCCAGGTAGTATGTTGTACTGACATCATCGAGGTAATCGGTAAATGTTTTTCTCATACCCCAGTCGAGCGACATTCCCAAAAAACTATTGAGACTGTATTTGAATCCGATACCGAATGGAATAGCAAAGCCAACCTTACTGTAAGGTTCTGACTGCCCTTCGGTAAGCAATGGTCTGAGTTCAGTTAAGGAACCATTAACATTACCTTTCGGATTAAAAAGAAATAGTGTAGCGCCGCCATACATATACGGAGTAACGAAATGACGCATGCTTCCGATGAAATAATCAAAAAAGTTAACTTCAATGGTGCCTGAAAAATCAGTTATTTTACTCTCAAAATTAAGGTTTCGTAAAGGATCCTGATTTGAAACAGCATCATCACCTTTAACCGATCCAAACATAACAGCACCCCTCACAGACAGCCGCTCATCGAAATTATGCCTGATGAACCCGCCAAAAGCAGGTTTTGTCAACATAAACTGTTTGCCGGGATTGAGATCGCCCAGGTAATACATACCACCACCGATCAGGCCTATTTCCCCATATCGTTGGGCAAAGCCTGATAAACTGAGGAGCAGAAAAAACAAGACAGTGAATCTTTTCATACTTTAATTTCGGCGCGCTTCGAAACGAACCATTTTTACCGGATAAATAATAAAAAACTATCCGGCTTTTAACCGCCTGATTCGGCATGCAAAAGTATAAAAAAATATGAGCCGGAAAGTAATGTTAAGCTGTTGACTTAAATTAGTTACGGATATCGTGCCCCCACAAGAGTTTCTGCCTTATTGTCGTGAAAAAGTTGTCGTTCGTTCTTTGAACCAGATTGACAAAGAAAGGCGCTTTTTTCACTAGCAACTCAGCTGAGGATTCGATAACAGCCGATCTTGAATCCAATCCCAC
>JAAXUD010000315.1 GCA_013336205.1 Lentimicrobium sp.
GTAGGTTATCTCAATAGCAGCTGTGCCACTGGCGCCTGCAGGCATAGATATCCAGTTTACATCTGTACCGGTGGTCCAGTCAATGTTTGAATATATCAGCATTTGTGCTACTCCGGCAGCTTCTGAAACCTGGATCAGCACAGGTTCAACTGCCAGGTAAGCATCTGCAGCGGCCTGATTGAGCATCACGACAACCGGATCCAACCCTTCAACATTAACAACGATAGTGGCTGTACGTGCCGGTGAAGAGGAATTCTGCTGGTATTCTGCAGAGATAGTTCCATTGCCGTTACCTGAGGATGTTATATTGCACCAGCTTGCTTCCGTAACAGCAGTCCATGTAGCATTGGATACAACATCAAATACCACTGTGCCGGCAACATTGGTAACATCGATGCTTTCAGGACTAACAGTAATCAATGGTAACGCGGCTGCCTGTGTTAGGGTAAGCTGAACAGGATCAAGCCCTGTTACTGTAACTTCGATTACAGACACGCGTTCCGCGGCCAGCTCATTGGTCTGGTAATTTACTTCTACCGTGCCATTCCCATTCCCTGATGCAGTAACTGTAACCCAGTCTGCATCGGTTGTAACTGTCCATGATGCGTTGGAGGTAACTGAAAAGGAAGTAAATCCTGCAATATTCTCAACAGTAAGTGCTTCCGGATTAATCGACAGAGTCGAAGCGGCGGTATTTGTGGTAGCCGTTGCTTCTATTCCGGCTGAGTAATCAAGCTCTGCATTTGTGGAAAACGCTTTATAATAATAAGGTGTCGAATGCATAAGCCCGCCTTGGCTGAAGCTGGTTTCACTACCTGTGTAAAGAACAACCCCTCCACCGGGAATTGCATCCCCGGCATTGTAAGTTGCTCCCGGCAATGGATTGCCGAAAGCCCCATCAGATGACCAGGCAAGTAATACATTGTTCGCTTCAGGGTTTTTCTCCCAGCTAAGGTTGATTTGTGTATCGCTTGTCGCATTTGCAAGCAAAGAAGCCGGATTGGCAACCTGGCTTACACACATTACGGTGGCTGACCAACCACCGGCATTTACACTGCCGTTGCTTTTAAACACGAATGTAAGCGAACCGGTAGGATTGTCAGAAGTTACCAGTCCCGGTGAATCGGTTCCGCAATAGATGCCAATCAGCGGTGCAAATATGGAAGTCCCGTTATAAATTTTCAGGAAGTCGTTGGCGCAACCGGTGCTTGCTTCCAGCGCGAAGCTTGAGAAGTTGATGCTGAGCTGACGATTTGGCTGTGACGCATTAAAAACCATGGTAAAGTTTCTGTTATTGCCATAGTTATTATTTCCTCCCGGATCCAGGAAGGTGCCACTGCAGGTTGAAACAGTGCTGCCGTTCATTACAAATATATCGTTGATTACATTTATGTAATTGGTTTTGGTTTCCGTTACAGTTCCATTTACAGTGAGTGTAATTGTTTTATTACCGGTGCTGGAATATATCACAGTGTGCGGACCCTGTGTATTTGCAGTTGCTGGTGAGGCATCAGTGCCAAAATTCCATAACCAGGAGGAAACCTCGCAGGTAGAAGCATCGGTGAATGTTACCGGGTTGTTGATTACCACGCTCTGGAGATTAGCCGAGAAATTGGCATTGGTCAGATTAACAGTGATATAAGCTGTTTTTGTTTTAGATGTAGAACCAATAGCATTGGTTGCATTTAAGGTTACATCATAACTCCCGAATGTAGTAAACTGTACTACCGGATTTTGCGAAGAAGCACTGCTTCCATCGGTAAAAATAACGGTATTGGGTGAAAACGACCATTCCCAGGAAGTTGGATCTCCGGTTGACTCATCAGTGAAAACAACCGCTTCGTTAATGCATGGAAGTGTGTTACTTGCGGTAAAAGAAGTAATGGGTGCTGCCGGGCCGATCACAAAAGAAGCGATCCTGGTTTTTTGTCCTCCGCTGACATATTGATTTGTATACCAGAAAGTTTCGTCATCAGCCGGGTCTACGGACAAAAGCGAATAGTCGCCCCAACGGTTGACCCCGGTTTGTGAAGATGCACCTTCCCAGATAATGCCTTCAGGAACGTCCATTATGCCACTGGCACTTGCATAAGCTGCTTCTGTTTGTCCGGTAAACCGGATGCCGGGAAATACAGTGGTGCTTGAGATGGAATAACCCAGTCCAAGTTCGCTATTGCCGTTCATCATTACGCTGCCCATCCAGCGCGAATGCTCGTCAGGGGCATAGGTGCCCTGCTGTCTTACTGTCCAGTCACCGGTGGTTTTCCGGAGCTCGTACCAGCGGACGCCTGCATGGTCTGAAGCATCCACATCAACGGTATGGCAGCAGACGATGGTCTGATAAGACCCGAAATTCCGGTATTGAGGCGCATTCATTATAACCTGCGGAACACCATCAAGTTCCCTGCTGGTATTGGGTTGTTTGATGTTGTCCCAGTTGTTGCCGAAATTACTATCGAATGCTTCTACGCCAATCTGTTGAACCCGGTCAAAGGTAGAATTGGCAGTAGTTGCCCAATCCACATCAAGTTCGTAAATCCACAACTGATCGCTTCCGCCACCGATGGCATCGTCGTTGAAGGCAATAAACAATCCCGGGTCTCCGGTTGGAGCAGCTGCGCCATCATTATCCAGGGGCGGAACCATCATAAATCCATCAATTGAGGTGGGCCTCCATGGATTATTAAATGAAACCATTTTAGGGCTGGTACCTCCGGCCAGCATTACTTCACGTTCAAATACATAAATATCATTTCCACTGGAAGTGTTGGTGCCCATGTAATATCCATCAGGCCAGATTCCGAATTTCTCGTAGTCAGGAAATCCAGACATCGTAAATGAATATTGATACCAACTACCGGTAGGATCGTTGGTTGCAGAAACAGCAACAAGCATTCTGTAAGGAGATCCGCAAATTGAAAACTCAGCAGCCATCCAGCGGTCAGCCATTTCATCATACAAAATAATCGGATCACCATCATTACAGTTGGCCCCCGGTACGCTGCCGAAAAGCTGGTTCATATTGGTCGGACCTGCCAGCAGGGAGCCGGTTTTTGAATAGATGGCATAAGTAGAATTTACAGTCTGCATATAATGATTAGGTCCTGCTGTCCCATTCTCGTCAGGTGGGAAGTAGGGGGAATTCTGACCCTGAATGTTGACGATCGGGTCACTCAGTGCTTCCCTGTTTTGTCCCATGTATTTTTGCCAAACAGCGTCGGGTCCTTTGGGCAAAGCAGTTTCAGCATAAGGAAATGTTCTTAACCGCAATTTGGGATTCAGTAGTTTTTCTTCAGCTTTGACAACCATTTCATCAAATTCTGCCGCAGTGATTGGCGGTATATCTTTCAAAGGTTTGGTGATGCCAATCAGCGTCCCTTCGCCAGTTGTTTCCGGACTGATTTTGCCTTGCTGAGCTTTTACAGATATTGCAGTTAACCAAAATAATAGCACAAAGAGTACTTTAAGTATCTTCATTTTGAGTGTTTAAGGTGGAAATTTGTTTTCTGAATTCCGGTATTGAATGAGTACAACCGGCCAAAAGTACGGCTTAATTAGATACGTTTTAAATAAGAGGTCAGTTCCTCAAAAAAGTTTTTTTCAGCCATAAGAGAAAAAAAATTCTGGCGAGGTCGCAAGAGGTTAAGGTTAAGGTTAAGCACATTCGGTGCAGGGTTTAACTTTTCTATTTTCAGGATAGGGCAGCTAATTCAGGTTTAGGTTAAAGTTAAGGTTGAGCACATTCAGGGTAAGGTTTAACTTTTCGTTTTTTCAGTGTAGGGCAGCTAAACCAGGTTTAGGTTAAGGTTGAGCACATTCAGGGTAGGGTTTTACTTTTCGTATTTTCAATGGGAGATACTTTTATTTCTGCTCATTCGGTCAACCTCAACCTTAACCGAGTCAAAGACTTGAACATATGAAATGTCTGGCTATCTGTAATACTGAAGCAGTGGTCAGAACTTATTACTAAACTATTATACTGAAGGAATTTGTTTGGGAAACCTGCATAATAAAACTACTATTTAAAGGTTATTATTTCAGGCAGATGCGCTGTGATTTTGTACTTTTGTCTATTGTAAGTGTAATATTATGAAATTATCGGGATTAAGGTTTTACAGCTTATTGTTTGCGCTGGTGATGGTGTTTTCCAATGCCAGGGCGCAATTGCCTGCTCCTGTGATTGAGTGTGTTTCGGTATTGGATGATGGCTCCCTTGAGGTAAGCTGGACTATGCCTCCTCTTCCCTATGATGCTTTTGATGGATTCAGAATTTTCTGTCAAATACCCGGGCTTCCCGGAACAGTTCCTACATTTGAATTTACTGATATTACTGCGACTTCAGGAATTTTAACGGGCGGTTCAATCAATGGCCAGTTAGAGTTATATAATATTACTATGGTTACTTTTATTAATGGCAATCCTGTAACTTCTTTGGTTTCAGACATTGTTTATAATAATATGTTCTTAAAGGTTACTAATGAAGG
>JAAXUD010000852.1 GCA_013336205.1 Lentimicrobium sp.
TTTTTTATACCTCCCTTTATCATTTTTTCCTGCAACCATCGAATATTGCTGATGTTAATGGCAAATACCGTGGTGCGGATGATCAAATCGCACAGGCACCAAACAATGAATATTATTCCACACTATCCATCTGGGATATATATCGTGGTGCATTCCCATTGCTGCAAATCATTGCTCCTGAGAAAGTAAACGGTATTATAAATTCGATGCTGCTGCATCATAAAGCCAATGGGTTTTTGCCAATCTGGACTGCCTGGGGACAAGATAATTATTGCATGATCGGCAACCATGCCATCCCGATGATACTTTCGGCTTTTAACAAAGGCTTCAATGGTTTTGATAAAATAGAAGCCCTGAAAGCCATGGTTGAAACATCTACGCTGAGTCATATCAATTCTGATTGGGAATTATACAACCGGTATGGCTATTACCCCTTCGACAAACTTGACAATGAAGCCGTTTCCCGCACCCTCGAAAGCGGTTACGACGACTGGTGTGTTGCCGGAATGGCCGAAAAACTAGGGGATAAAGCAACGGCTGAAACTTTCCTGAAAAGAGCCGGTTATTATAAAAACCTGTACGATCCATCCACGAAAATGTTTCGGGGTAAAGATACCCATGGAAACTGGCGAACTCCTTTCAATCCACTCATTGCAACTTCACCAATGAATAATCCCGGCGATTATACCGAAGCCAATGCCTGGCAATACTTCTGGACTCCTGCACAGTATGATATTAACGGAATGAAGCAACTTTTAGGCGGAACCGATGCCTTTAACGAACAGCTTAACGATTTCTTCAGCATTCAGGCAGAGAATCCGGATAAATTCCTCGGACAGGAGGCTATGATCGGGCAGTATGCGCATGGCAACGAACCGGGTCATCATATTGTGTATTTGTATGCTTACTCAAACACGCCGAAAACCGGACAGAAATATATTCATAGGATCATCAATGAGTTTCACGACAACACACCCGATGGAATGATCGGTAACGACGATTGCGGACAAATGTCGGCCTGGTATATTTTATCATCACTTGGCTTTTACCCGGTTAATCCGGCAGGTAACGAATTTGTTTTGGGTGCTCCGCAACTGAAAAAAGCAACAATTCACTTATCAAACGGAAAGGATTTTATTATAGGCGCTAAAAATATTTCAAAAGAGTATATTTATGCTGATAAAATATTTCTTGATATCCAGCAGGTAGAAAATCCCTATATAACCTACGAACAAATTATGAATGGAGGGAACCTGAATTTCGAAATGACCAATTGCGATAAATAATCCGGATGATAATAGGATTTGACTGAAACAGCAAATTTCAGCAACCAACAGAAAAGGGGTATCATTTTAAATTTGACATCCGTCAAAACAATTTCCATTTCTTTTCGTTTATAATGAACGGATATTCACCTAAGAGAAAATGTCACGACCAAAAGACGAACAGAAACGCATTGCGATATTCGAAGCAACACTGATCCTTGTGCTGCAGACAGGATTTACAGGCCTTCGAATGGCCGATGTGGCGAAAAAGGCCGGTGTGGCAACCGGAACCGTATATAAGTACTTCCCTTCCAAGGAAAGTTTGATTGATGAATTGTTCCTGCATCAGAAAAGGATCAAACTGAGTGAAATGACCGAAGGCTATCAGCCCGGTGAGCCATTCCTTGTTTCATTCAAGCGCATGTGGACCAACTACTTCACAGGTTGTATCAGCAATCCTGAAAGAATGGTATTTATCGAA
>JAAXUD010000853.1 GCA_013336205.1 Lentimicrobium sp.
AACAGCAGTCAGTCATTTTACTGTAAAACGAACAAATACGCCCATCCGGAAATTACCGGATGGGCATTTTTCTTTAATTGAATCTAATGAACCGCTTAAAATCTATTCAAGCCTGTTATAATAACTCCACCAGCAAGGCTGCATTTTATGAGCAGCCAACCTATTTTTCACGTTTTGCAAAGTAATACCTGAGCCCGATCTGGAATTGGAAAGCATTAACACTGACACTTGACGCGTTAACAGTTTCAGCTGCTGAATAATGGGTTATTGTTTCATAATACAGGGGATTAAAATTCGCCAGATAACTCCCCTTTATATAAATATCTGCCTTCTTTTTAAAACGGTAACCTGCAGATAAAGCTGTTTCAATACCAAAATTCATCCTGGAGCCAACATAACCATATGCCCTGGTTGAATCAGACGAAACAGGGATATAAGGGTCGCCCGGAAACATTGATACATTCTCCCCCCATCCCATGGTTGGTTGATTTTCCGAGTAATCGCGGGAGACAATCGTGTTAAAAGCAATCTCGGGTTTTAAAAAAAACTTCTCATCAGAAAAAGTAAATTCCTTGCCAAAACGAATGGGAATGACCCAGCTTTCTGCACCGCTGCCCATAGAACCTGATTTCGCCGGAATGCCGGAATTATAATCATAGTCAACGAAAGGATGAGAAGAAAAATAGCCATAGAATCCCATTTCAAGATTATAACTATTGATTTTATAACCAGCATAACCACCGAATACACCTCCTATGGAAGATTGCGTTAATGAATAGCCTTTACTGTTTACATAATGATATCTGTCGAATAATCCTCCGTTTTCGTATCCGATGTAAAATCTATTTTGCGCTAAACAGGTAGCAGATAGCATTAAAGTTGTCAGAATAATAGCTAATTTTCTCATGGTTAAGATGTTGATGAATTTAAGTCAGACTTTATAAATGAATTATAAACAGTTCTATAGAAGCTAAACACATACAGAAATTTTTGAAAATGCATTGTTCCGGCCAGCAGAATTCTCTGTAAATGTACAATACTTTATACCCGCAGTCATAACCCGGATTGAGATCAGCCATTTGTTGAGTGGCGTGAATTTCTCATTTAATCTTCCCTATTGATTTTATAAACTTTATCATTGATATAAACTTCATTTTTTTCGAATGCAGTTTTTGTCAACGCATTAACATTCAATCGTGTATCCATTATTTTTCTTTCCTCTGTACAGACATAAACATAGGGCTCTTCAAATAATATTCTGAGTTGTTTCCCATTACCTGATAATCCTTGTTGGTCATTGTAGGTATAAAAAATATTATCAGTCATCTCCTTAGCCTGTTCATTGATATTGCATAATAAACAAACTGTATCCCGACGAATTTCCACATTATAAACTTCTGTGGCAATCACAGGAACACCTGACCCATTAATTTGCCGGATTGCTTGTATTTGACCACTTTCGGATTTAATAAATACAATTGTCACACCCGCGAATCCGGTTTCATCGAACCATGTCCGGTTTTTAATTTTCTCAAATATTTTATCCTGAGCATTCAGACTCAGAGTAAGAAACGATAATAATACAATGATTAACAAATTAATCTTCATTTGGTATATTCAAATTTTTTGTCCTTAATTCTATTTTTCTTATCAATAATCGTAACTCAAATTTATAAAAAATATTGTCTTTTTTACTGAGTATCCATAACTTATGAATAGATGTGTCTGGATGAATATTTCACCGGC
>JAAXUD010000854.1 GCA_013336205.1 Lentimicrobium sp.
TTTCTGGCCAATCGCGTTTATAGGGCTGGCATTCCCAATATTTTGGATTATTACCCTGATATCAGCATTAATCCTGATCAGAACCAGACGATGGTTTCTTTTTTTGATTATTGTATTATTGGCAACTACGCCTATGATGCTAAAGCACTTTAACCTGCCGGTTTTTAAAAACAGGCTGCATGAGGCTGAATATTCCGTCCTAACTTATAATGTGCATGGTTTTGCGGGTGTAAGAAATGGCAAATCAAGCTATGAGCGACAGGTGCAAATTCATGATTTTGTGAATAAGATAAATCCAACGGTGGTTTGCATCCAGGAATATGCAATGAAATCGAGGAAACATGCGCGATATATTGAATTTCTCAACAATGGGCTGAAACTTCCCAACAAGCATTTATCAGATTTTGATGCGGAATTTAAAGGAACCAGTTATACTTTTCTAACAGCGAGCACTTTCCCGATAATCAAACAGGGGAATATTTTCACTATGGAAAGTGAAATTTGTGGAATTTTCAGCGATATCCAATTCCCGGAGGGTATTATCAGGGTTTATAACATACATCTTGAATCAGTTAAACTGATCTCTGAAAAGAAACTGCTTCGTCCGCACCGCAATCCCGGAATATTAAAAGACTTTCTAACCCCAATAAATGGTGCCATCAGGAAGCTTAGAAAAGCGTTTCCAACCAGGGCTTATGAAGCCTGGATGATAGCAGAAAGTATCAGAAAATGCCCTTACCCGGTTATAGTTGCCGGCGATTTTAACGACACTCCTGCGTCCTATGCCTATGAAATGTTGAGTAAAAATATGAATGATGCCGCCATTAACAGAAGTTTTGGCTTTCAGCGTACTTATGCTGAGAGCCTCTATCCTATCAGGATTGATCATGTTTTGGTGGACAAAAGTCTTGAAATTAAAAGCTATGAGCGAAGAAAAATCTATCTCTCTGATCACTTTCCTGTTATTGCCGGTTTTAGTTTTAAGGAATAGTCAGAAATAACTGACCTGACCTGATTTGAGTTACTTTTGCAATTGGTAAACTACGCTCTATGAATTTCCTGCTTACTTCTGAATTTGAGCCAACCGGTGATCAGCCCCAGGCCATTCAACAACTGGTTGAAGGACTTGAACGCGGCGATCCTTCTCAGGTATTACTTGGAGTTACAGGCTCAGGTAAAACTTTCACCATTGCCAATGTAATTGCTAAAGTACAAAGGCCTACCCTTATTTTAAGTCACAATAAAACCCTGGCCGCACAACTCTACGGAGAGTTTAAACAGTTTTTTCCTGAAAACGCGGTTGAGTATTTTGTTTCCTATTACGATTACTACCAGCCGGAGGCTTTTATTCCTTCGACCAATACCTATATAGAAAAGGATTTATCAATTAACGATGAAATTGAAAAACTAAGGCTGAGCGCCACCTCGTCATTGTTGTCCGGACGCAGGGATATCATTGTTGTTTCGTCTGTTTCCTGTATCTATGGCATTGGCAATCCCGATGATTTTGCAAACAATGTCATTCGTTTGAAGAAGGGTGAAATAATCCCCCGCAATAAATTACTCTGGACTTTTGTTGAAGGCCTTTACAGCCGCACTGAAGCTGATTTCAGCCGAGGAAATTTCAGGGTGAAAGGTGACACAGTGGATATTTTTCCGGCATATGCTGACTATGCGGTTCGCATCATTTTCTGGGACGATAGTATTGAATCTATTGAGTCGTTCAATCCCACTGATGG
>JAAXUD010000855.1 GCA_013336205.1 Lentimicrobium sp.
AAAAAATCGAAGAATTCCTGCCGGTAGTCGAGACGCTGCTGCGGGAGTCCGGAGCGCAAGCGCTGGTGACGCGGGAGGCGGTGAGGCAGTGGACGACGTGAGGGGGGGAGACAATTGCATATCCATTGGGCCAATATGAGAATGCAATTTATGGTGGGCACTCTAAGACCCAGCTCTTGCCGGGTCTTAAATAAAGAAGCTCAACTTATAATTCCAAGCTTCTTTAGTCTATATTCCATTGCCTGATTTGATACCTCAAATTTTTCAGCTATTTTCGAAACAAAGTCATCTTTTTTTGCAACCCCACCGCCTTCCGCTTTGAGAGTTTCAACAATTTTAACGCCTTCGTCAAAAATAAGTTTTTTTGGCATAAGAAGTTGTGCTGCAAAATTATTAGCTGCCGACTCGTATGTATCCCAATATGAAGCCGTTCTGCTCATCGACTGTTTAGAATCTACAAATATTTTTTTTGCCGAATTTCTGTGAAGGCAATAATGCCCTATTTCGTGTGCCAATGTAAAACGTCGCCTTGGCAAATAAGAGTTTTGCAATAAATTAATAAGGACAACGGAATCACCATTATTATTAATTGTTATTTGACCAATCGCATCGTCTGGCAATGAAAATTCGTACTTCACGACAATACCCAATTTTTGAGCGATAGCATCTACATCAATCGGCACCTGCAACTTAAACCCACGCTCACTTTCCAGCCATTTTAATAATTTATATGGATTTACAATATTTTCATGGTCTATATCTTTGGTTAAAACTGATGCAACATTCATGATATCTCCCTTCATTTAGCTTAATGAAGATTTTAAATTTTTTGCATTCTCATCATCACATTCGGTCGAGCAAGAATCCGTATTTTCAGTTTTAATTCGTTCTTCAATTTTTATACCTACATGCCGTACAACATCAGGATTTTTCATAATCTCATTAATTAAATCAATTGATCTGTTTCCATTAGCCTTAAAATCTTCTTTTATTTGGTCGAAAAGCTCTACAACTTGCATTTTTTTTGAATTCGAAAATTGATGGGTAAAAACAAAACCCATAACAGTCAGAATAACTGTTGCGGCGACAAATATAATTGTTGTAAAAACTATATAAGTGTTTGCTATTGAAACAGCATCTTGACTTTCGATTGTTGCGCCTTCAAACCAGCAAAAAATCCATGGACATAAAGCACCGCCGACAAATCCTGCAATCAGTGAAATGATGGTATATGTTATTTTTTTTAACATTATTATAAATCAAATCGTTTAAAATCAATCCACACTGCATTAGGGTCTCGTGTTAAAAAATCCACACTAACGAGTTTGCTTATAGAACTGTTCTAACTCTTGCCCCTACCAATAAATAGCAACTCTCACAACAAATAAAGTACGGAAAATTTGAAAAAGTTTCACCTCTCTTTTCAAAGTGCCGTATAAACTGGTCGAGTACCGATTTGAATACATCAGGCCCTGTTCTCTGGAAAAAATGAAAAGACCTTATCCAGATTTCTTTACAAGACAGCCCCAGCAAAAATCATCCCAACAAAAAAGGGCCGCCTTTTCAGGCAGCCCTTTTGCGTATCTGTCCCGTCTCGCCGCGTACTGGTGCGCGGCGAGACGGGCGCTGTAGTTTGCCTTGATGGTCTTTTCGAGGTCTGCGTCGGTGTGGACAAGGCAGGTGAACTGATTGATGACGTCGAGTCCTCTGGCTCTCGCCATCGAATCACAATGTCGAG
>JAAXUD010000316.1 GCA_013336205.1 Lentimicrobium sp.
TTCGCTAAGGAGACTGTCAAAGCCCCTATCCTCCATCTCCTTCCCCCAAACAGGGGAAGGAGTGAATTTATATTATATATGCCTGTTTTTCTGTTATTTAATTTTTAGAACCACAATATCTTGCCTTGCATTCGAATGGCTGATATGCGACTCTGTGGCAGAACGAAAACCTGGAAGGTTTGCCGTTGGAAAAACTGCCCCTTACAAGGACTTCAATGCTCTTTCTCTGGTGTCGCTGGGAATTGAGGTTGCCCGTTGAGATTCACCTGCCGCATTAAACAAGTAACGGTAAGTAATATGTCTTTTGGCAAAGTACCCTCCAACCGATTCGTGGAGCTGCCGCATCTTGGGGTTAAAATCGCCTACCCACGATAATTCAACCTCCCTGTAATTAGGTTTTTGCTTCATTACCTTGTCCATATGCCAGAAAATGGCTGCTTCAATACCTGATTTCTGGTATTTTGGCTTTATACCCATAACTGTGATGCGTGTCCGGCTAAAACCATTTATTTTCTTCAGGTAAAGGAACTTCAGTTTACCGAAAAATCCGATTTTACCATTAAAATGTTTAAACAGTTCGTTTGCATCCGGTATCATCACCAAAAATGCGATGGGTTCATTGTCATGATAGGCAAACCAGATAAATTCTTCGACCATTATCGGCTTTAATTCACTTAAAGATTTAAGCAGATCTTCTTTTACGATGGGCGTGAAATTCTCATGAAACTGCCAGGCATCATCGTAAATTGACTTAAAATCTTCAATTAATTGCGTGCTTTCTTTCCAGTTAAAGTGCTTAAATGTATAGCCCGGCCGCTGCCTAACCCAGTCGGCGATCTTCCAGAAACGTTCAGGAAAGGGTTTTCTAAGATCCAGGTGATTGGTGACCTGATCAAAGTATGGCTTGAACCCATAGGACTCAAAAAACTCCCGGTAGTATGGGTGGTGGTAATTCATACCAAAGCTCTGAGGCATAAATCCTTCCACAAGCAATCCCCAGAAATTATCATTTTCTCCAAAATTGACCGGACCATCCATTGCTTCCATGCCACGGTCAATCAGCCATTGTTTGGAAGTGTTGAATAATAAAAAGGCAGCATCCCGGTCATTGATACATTCAAAAAAGCCCATTCCGCCCGTAGGCTGATCAAAATTAAATGCTTTCTTCCGGTTGATAAAGGCAGCTACCCTTCCGATAGATTCTCCGTTATCGTTGTATAAAACCCAGCGGGTGGCTTCACCGTGTGAAAAAAATATATTCACCCCGGGATCAAAAACGGCTTCAACCATGCTATCCAGTGGACAAATCCAGTTTTTATCACCCTTATAAACCTTTCTGGCTAAGTCAAGAAACTGCCCGACTTCCTTTTTATCTTTGACTTCCCTCAGAATCATAGTTGCTCCGTTTATCTGAAAATTCAGAGCAAATGTATGGAGTTTTGAAAGAACAATAAAGTACAATGTGCCCGCGTTGGAATCATGGGGTATAAACTCTGCAACCCTTTGAAACAAATGCTTATTTTTGCAGCATACAAAGCCAAAGTGAAACGACTATACTTACTAATTCTGAAGACCTACCTTGGTCCGCTTATTCTAACCTTTTTCATCGCCTTGTTTATCCTGGTGATGCAGTTTTTGTGGAAATATATTGACGATCTGGTTGGGAAAGGACTTCCCTGGCACGTGGTCGGGCAGCTCCTCTTTTACGCATCGGCTACCTTTGTTCCCTTGGCGTTACCTTTGGCAATCCTGCTATCCTCGCTGATGACCTTTGGGAACCTGGGCGAGCGTTACGAACTGGTTGCCATTAAATCGGCCGGCATCTCGTTGAGTAAGGTTATGCGTCCGCTGATAGTCCTTTCGGTTATCATAAGCATTTTTGCTTTTTTCTTTTCCAATAATATTCTGCCGGTAGCCAATCTTAAATTCAAGTCGATACTCTACGATGTCAGACAACAGAAACTGGCATTAAATATCAGGGAAGGTGTCTTTTACAATGGAATTGACGGCTATGTGATGCGCATTGGACAAAAAGGAAAAGACGAGGTGACCATCCGCGACGTGATGATATACAATCATACCGAAAGAATGGGCAATACTAAAGTTACCAGAGCCGATTCAGGTTTAATGGTGCAGAGTGCCGATGGTGCTACACTTGAACTTACACTCTTCAGTGGCTATAGTTATGATGAAAAAACCGGCCGGACCAACAATCTGCAAAGGCCTTTTCAACGCACACATTTCGCCGAACAATACCGGAAGTTTGATCTGTCGCAGTTTAAAATGATGCGCACCAACGAGGCCTTGTTCCGCAATCATTATCAAATGCTTAACCTCAAACAACTTACAACTACCGAAGACTCACTTAAAAAGGAAATTGAAAACCGTCGTAACGGATTGCTCCGGAGTTCTGACCTGAGTTTTTATTTTAACGCTCAACTGGATTCCGGCTCAATTAAGCCTTCCGAAACACCATTTTTGGTACAGAACCGTCTTTTTGCCTTAAATGGAATGAGCAATACCGAGATACAGCGGGTTCACGAAACCGCACTTAACACTGCAAGAAGCTCCCGGAATAACATAGAATACATCCGGAACGATCTTAGTGAGCGTGAAACCTTACTCTATAAACATGAAGTTGAGTGGCACCGGAAGTTTACCCTATCCTTTGCCTGTCTTGTACTTTTCTTTATTGGCGCACCGCTGGGAGCAATTATCCGAAAAGGTGGACTTGGATTGCCGCTGATAATCTCTGTTATTTTCTTTGTAATTTATCATGTAATTTCAATGACAGGCGAAAAATCAGTAAAAGCAGGGGAACTGGCCCCAATCTATGGAATGTGGCTGTCATCAGTGGTTTTGCTTCCACTTGGCATTATCCTGACTATGAAAGCAACCACTGATTCCCCGCTTTTTGATGTAGATGCATGGAAACGTTTCTTCACCGGTAAGGCATTGATATTCAGGAAAAATAAAGGAAACAGTACAAAAGAGGTGTCAGAATGAAAATATTGCTGCTGTGCAACAAATCGCCCTGGCCTCCGCTCGAGGGAGGTCCTATTGCGATGAATGCCATGGTTACGGGACTGACAAAAGCAGGACACCAGGTAAAGGTACTTGCTGTAAACAGCAATAAATACAGCGTAAGTGAGCAGGCTATTCCGGAGGATTACAGGCAGCAGACCGGAATCGAATTTACATTTATTGATCTGGCCATAAAACCCTGGCCTGCTTTTTTAAATCTTTTTTCCGGCAGTTCTTATCACGTTGATCGGTTTATATCCCATAATTTTGAAGATGCCCTGACCAAAATCCTGACAAAAGAGAAGTTTGACATCATTCAGTTCGAAACACTTTTTACTTCTCCCTACCTGTCGCTGATACGCAGATTGTCGGATGCTAAAGTGGTGTTAAGGGCACACAATATTGAACACCGCATCTGGCAACGGATAGCATCAGGTTGCTATAATCCGTTCAGGAAGTTTTATTTGTCGCATTTAACCAGAACACTTCGCAGGTACGAAATAAAAATTTTAAATGAGGTTGATGGAATTATTGCCATAACAGGCAAAGATGCTGATTTTTTCAGGTCAGTAGCGCCCGCCACTCCGGTTATTGACATCCCCTTTGGGATAAATGCCGCTGATAACAATAATATTCTGGTTCCTGAGCACAAGCAAACGCAGCTTACCCTGTTTCACCTTGGCTCCATGAACTGGGTCCCTAACCAGGAAGGCATCCGTTGGTTTACAAGTAAAGTGTGGCCCCAAATTTCACGAAAATATCCGGAACTGAGGTTTCACCTTGCCGGTCGCGAGATGCCGGGCTGGTTGAAAAAAATGAAAATCCCCGGTATTATAATCGATGGTGAAGTTCCTGATGCAAAGGCTTATATGCAAGCTCACGACATCATGATTGTTCCTTTGTTCTCAGGAAGTGGTATCAGAATAAAAATAATAGAAGGCATGCTGGCAGGCAAAACAATAATAACCACCAGTATTGGTGCTGAAGGAATTGCCTGTAAGAATGATGAACACCTGCTAATAGCTGAAGATGCGGAAGGATTTATAAATGCCATTGAAAAATGCCTGAAAACACCGGCTATTATCAATGATTTGGGAATAAATGCACGCAATCTGGTAAAATCGGCACATGATAATGTCAGATTAATGCAAAAAATTTCCGATTTTTACGATCAAATCAGGGGTTGAGTTAATTTTTTACCTTTGCAGATAATAAAACCTGATCGGTTTACTTCATTCAGGAGGAGTCAAATTAAATGCGAACTGAATTTATTGAAATCCCGTCAATGATACAATTTTAAATGGCAGATTATCAATTATTTACAGTAGTATGGCAAGATTCTGAAAAGAATCAGTGCGTATAAATTCTAATTATTAACAAACCAAGGATTATCCTGCAGATGAAACTTCTGGTTATTTTAGATCGGAAGAGCGTCG
>JAAXUD010000856.1 GCA_013336205.1 Lentimicrobium sp.
GAACCAGCAGTCCTGAAGTATCTGCATTGGGCATGGTGATTACCTGCTGATAATTATCCAGTTGCGACAATGCCTTCAGCATTTCGTCCGTATTTTTCAGGTTCTGATCAAATCCGACGGTTTCCGGATGAAGTGTGATCAGCAATGTAGGAATACCAAAATCGATACCCGATTGAACATTAAGTGTTTCAATATCCGTAAAATGCATCTTTTTCAGGTTGTCAATTCCCAGCGCACCTGTATTGTAAACATGCTCATCATTACCGGTAAGCTCAATTATTCTTTGCCTGTATTGTTCAGCACAGGCAAAATGCCAGTGCGACATATGCGTAATTGAATGCCTGAAAGCATTATCAATGGCACCAAGCGTTGTTTCACCACCATGAATGTGCGCTATCTTCAGGTTAAACGGCATTGCGGAGGCTACGGCAGCAAACATCTCATACCTGTCGCCCAGGGCAAAAATAATGTCGTAGTTGGTTTGCTCCCACACATCGGCCATCAAACGGCCAACCAGGGCCATTGATCTGCTGATGTCGGCGGGCTGGTCATTTTCAGGTGCCGTATCGAAACTAAATGAAACTTTGAATCCCGAATCTGTGATTTGTTGTTGCGAAAATCCATAGCGCTCAGCCGGATGAGTGCCGAAGGCAATGATTTCCATGTCAAATGCCTCATCCTTGTTCAGCAGGTTGAGCAAGGGCAGGTAAATGCCGAAATCAGCCCTGGAACTGGTCAGAATTGCTGTTTTTAACTTAGGTCTTCCCACGTGAGTAAGGTGTCTTTTTCAAGGTTTTTGTTAAGTCTTTTGCCAATAAGTTGTTCCATCATCATGGGACTGATCCCATTGCCCGGGCGTTTCATTGTCAGGTCTTTCTCCGTAATCAGGTGCCCCGCTGGCAATGAGCCTGACAGGTGAATGCTGCGCCGGGCAATGTTCATGTTCTTTAATTCTGAAGCTGAGGGCTTTTTGATGCCATCGCCCAATGCCATTGAAACATTACGGATGCTGCTGATCATCAGGGTCAGTTCTTCCGGCTCAAGAGAGGCCTTGTGGTCAGGACCGGGCAGGTTCCGGTTTGTGGTGAAGTGTTTTTCAATGATACAGGCACCCATTGCTACGGCAGCAATTGGAATCTCAATTCCGGGTGTATGGTCTGAATAGCCTGTTTTAACGCCAAATTCTTTGCCCATGGTTAGCATGGCATTCAGGTTTACTTCTTCAACCGGAGCCGGGTATTCGGTGGTGCAATGCAGCAGTGTGACAGATTCCGGCTTTACACCTTCCATATAAAGAACTTTCAGCGCTTGTGCTGTTTCACCGAGGGTAGCCATGCCGGTTGAAAGAATAACCGGTTTCCCAAGGGAACCGATCAGCCTGAGGTAGGGGAGGTTGGTTATTTCACCGGAAGGGATTTTATGGTAATCAACGCCCAGACTGTCAATCAACAAAACACTTTCTTCGTCAAATCCGGTTGATAAGAAACCAATATCCTTTTTCCGGCAATAGTCCGCCAGCTGGCGAAAATCATCGTGGCTAAGGGTTAGTTTTTCAAGCATTTGCAGCTGGCTGGAATTATCGTTCCCTTCATTTTTAAGCTGATATTCTGCTTTGGGCGCTTTGGCTGAGACAAGTTTTGAAGGATTGAAGATCTGAAATTTCACATAATCTGCGCCGGCTTCTGCAGCCTGATCAATAAGCCTGTAAGCCAGATCGATGTCTCCGTTGTGATTTAC
>JAAXUD010000857.1 GCA_013336205.1 Lentimicrobium sp.
GAGAAAAAACAGAATTCAAGCTCAACTTTGCCAAACGCATCCAAACTGCACGTTTCAGAAAATTTCATCAGTCATAGCAATGCTTGCCGCCAGACAAGGATCGCCATTGACTGTTTTACTGGTGGGGTTGTATCAGGGGCACTTTTCGACGAGCAGGTTGAGGCTGGAGGTGAAGTCATCGTAAGACTTGAATTTCGAAACCCGTCGGATGCTGAAATCGGCTTGCTTCTTCTTTTACTCAAAGACTTGCTTACAGGAGAAATTCCGGTTGGTGGTGCGGTTTCGGTAGGAAGGGGAGTTTTCAAAGGAGTAGCTTCTGTTTCGTTAAAAGACGGGAAACGATACGAAATCGGTCCTGATTTGCAGGTGCAAGAAGAGGTTATGGATGACTTTAACTCCTATATCAAAAACTTTCGAGAATATCCGTTAAGCACTGAGGAGGTTCCTGCATGAATCAATTGAGAAAAATTGAAGGATGCACAATCGAAACGCTCGATAATGTTGCATGTCAGGCTTATGTGAAATGGGTTATTGAAAGGTTGAAGCCGGACGAAAACCTTAAAGATATTGCATGGTTGTTAGCTCATTGTCATGATGGAGTCACGTGGGGGCTATTCGATAATATAATTAATGATTGGCTTCTGTCTTCAACGCCTTTTCCTAAGCTTTGTCCGAGAATTTCAGCATCCAATCTTCTTGAATTTCGCTTGTTTGGGCTTGAACGGGAAATTCTGATATGGCGGACAGAAAGTGGATTTTCAGGAAGGAGTATGGTCGATAAGCCGGGCCAGAAAAAAAATGATCCTTGCCGCCCCGATGACGAAATACGGATTTTACTTGGTGATCAGGTTATGGATACAACGAAAGATGGATTTACTCGCGTTCGCACAAAAAGTGGTATGGAACAGGCTATTCCGCTGGAATATGCTGATAAGGATTGTACAGATGGGCATTGGCCGTTCCACCTCAAGATGCGGCATTATTTTGAAGAAGATCAAAAAACCGGCGTAGTTCGTGTTGCTGCGAGCCGTTTAGTGAACGTTTTCAAGGAGGTGTGATTATGTCCCGTCATATTAATCCAGAGTATGCTACAAGCACGGCAACAGCACCATATAACTTTGTTCCCTTGCCAAACAAGATATTTACAGTGGAACAGGGTATTGAGGTGAACGGTAAAAAAGTTTATCCATGGAAGATGCATGATCAATTTGTTCCGGGAACTCGAAGTGGCTGGATTGATCTTAAGCTAAAGACTTTGACTCCTTTGTACATACGAGGACCGATACAACAAACAGATGGAGAATGGGACAGACGAGATTCTCGGTTAAGGCCTGAACCGTTTGTCAATAAGGATGGAGTTCCGGTAATTCCTGGGTCTAGTCTTCGCGGGATGATTCGTAACTTGGTTGGACTTTTTTCATTCAGTAAAATCTCACCAGTAACTAATGAGAAGCCTTTTTTTCGAACAGTTGCGAGAGATCGTATTGGAATCGCATACCGAAACAGAATGATTCATGGTGCCCAAAAACCAAACGGTGGTTATGTCAGAAAGAGAGGAAATCAATGGATCATTGAACCCGCAACAGAGGTGTTAAGGGTTCATCGAGATGAACTGAACATGCTTGGTTTAAATGTTACTGAGCGTCCGGATCCGAAATACATTCCTACTTGGTTAGGTCAACACAAAGCTTGCTGGTTTCAGCGTGAAGGAACTCGCCCCACAAAGCTGTA
>JAAXUD010000317.1 GCA_013336205.1 Lentimicrobium sp.
CACAAAAAATGGAAACAAGCGGAAATCCCCTTGATATAAGTATTCTTGACAAAGGCATTTATATGGTAAAAGCCTTCAATGGTCAGCAAATATATGCCGGAAAATTTATAAAGGAATAGCTCCTGATTTTCGCTTTAGTTTTATACGTTTTCAATTTGAGGCAGCATAATGCTTACTAAAAAGTTAAATCCGGCTATAATTTAACCAAAACGGGCAATGCCAGATAAGCGTTGCCCGTTTTAATGCAAAATATAAAAAATTAAATCTGAGTGTTTAGAAAACGAATAGTTTGGTTCTTTGTCCGCAACGTGAGCTAACCAGGTAACCAAAATCATAATTTACTTCAATCACAAACAAAACGCCCAGATTATGCGTTGGTGTTGATTCTCCGGCTGCGTGAAGAATCGGGAAATTGGCTTCTTTTCCTTCTTCAGTGGCCATATCGTTAAACATATAAGTAAATCTGAGTCCGGTAGCTACTCCAAAATTATCGGTTCCAAAAATATAACCCCCAAAGCCCATAGCCATTCCAAAATTACTCTTTGTAACCAGGTCGGATATTTCCTGTGGTGAAACATAATCACCACCAGTGTCTGAATATTTAACCGTTGAGTAGGTTGACCACTGGGGCCCGACCTCAAAATAAGTCCCATTGCGGTTTGTTCTGTACATCAGCAACATATCTAGTCCACCAAAAGTATATTCCCTCACGGCATCGTTACTTTCTGTCCATCCTTCAGGCCTGTAGGTGAAAGCCTGAGTGTATGTAGTTGACATTACATCAAAGGTAATCTGATGCTCCTGAATAAAATTAAAGCCAATTTTTCCTCCAAAAGTATAGCCAGGTTTAAATTTATGCACAATCTCCTGGTTATCAAATATCTGAGAATTATACATAAAGGAAGTTCCAATTCCACCTTTAAGTCCGATGTCAAACCATGTTTGTGAGAAAGAACTGCTTACGCATAGCAAAACAAATAAAGTGAGTACAATTTTCTTCATTTTAATAAGAGTTTGAGAGTCAAATTTACAAATATTACTGAACCTGTCAATCAATTAACAATACATTATTACTTAATATCTTAACGGGAATAAAAATAGTGTGGTTTTTAAACGATAAATATTGTAGGTTTGAACGCAGTGAGGAGTTTCAATTAGTGCTGACAATTACTTTTTCGTTTTTAAAAAGTTATAAGTATGAATCCGTTCAAATACTGTTTAATCGCTGTTTTCCCGGTTTTCCTTTCATTAAGTTTCGACAGTCCGGAGCAAAAAGAACCGGTTGATTTTGTAAATCCGTTTATAGGAACCGGTGGACATGGTCATACCTTTCCGGGACCAACTGCACCGTTTGGCATGATACAGTTGAGTCCGGATACAAGGCTTGAAGGCTGGGATGGTTGTAGTGGTTATCATTACAGTGATGAATATATTTACGGATTTAGCCATACCCACCTCAGTGGCACTGGTGTACCGGACTATTGCGATATACTGTTGATGCCTTTCACCGGCGCTGTTGAGCTAAACAATGGGTCCGATGGTAGTGAAGGATACCGGAGTAAGTTTAGTCATAACAATGAAACTGCCAGTCCTGGTTATTATCAGGTCTTTCTCGACGATCATAAAATCAATGTTGAACTTACAGCAACTACCCGGGTGGGAATTCACAAATACAGCTATCCGGAAGGCAAGCCTCAGTCAGTCCTGCTTGATTTAAAACACCGTGACCAGGTTACTGATTCCTGGTTAAAAGTATCCGGCAACAACGAAATTGAAGGATTCAGGGGATCAACTGGATGGGCGAGGGATCAGAAGGTTTATTTTGTCGCAAGGTTCTCCAAATCAATAAAAAATTCAGGAATTGCGTTAAACGATTCAGTTATTAGTCATGTTGATTTTATCCGGGGCAAAAATGTTAAAGCCTGGTTTAATTTTGATGAAACTGATGGAACACCCTTAATTATTAAGGTCGGAATTTCAGCAGTCAGTGTGGAAAACGCACGCCTGAACATCGAAACGGAAACCCCCGATTGGGATTTTGATAAAATCAGACTTTCTACAACACAGCTCTGGAATAAAGAACTAAAAAAAATACAGGTAAAGACAAAAAGTGCAGATAGAAAATCAGTATTCTATACCGCGCTTTATCACACAATGTTGAGCCCCAATACATACAGCGATGTTGACGGATCTTACCTTGGCCGCGATTTCAACATTCACAAAACAGTATCGGGTAATTATTATACAGTTTTCTCTCTGTGGGACACTTATAGAGCACTTCACCCGCTGATGACAATTATTGATCAGAAAAGAACGAATGAATTTATCAACACTTTTATACTTCAATATCAGCAGGGAGGACTGTTGCCGGTTTGGGAGTTATCGGCCAATGAAACCTGGTGTATGATTGGATATCATGCGGTGCCTGTTATTGCCGATGCCTGGATGAAAGGTATCAGAGGTTATGATGGCAATGAAGCGCTGAAAGCCATGCTAAAAAGCGCCTCAGCGGATATGTTTGGGCTTGAGTATTACAGAAAATATGGCTTTATCCCGGCAGGACTGGAGCATGAATCTGTTTCCAAAACACTTGAATATGCCTATGATGACTGGTGCATTGCTGTAATGGCCGGGAGCCTTGGAAGTGACAGCATCAGTCGGCAGTTTTATAAGAGAGCTCAGGCATATAAGCATCTTTTTGATTCCTCTACCGGCTTTATGCGGGCCAGAATTAACGGCGGCTGGTATAAACCATTCGACCCTTCGGAGGTCAATTTTAACTATACTGAAGCAAATTCGTGGCAATACAGCTTCAGTGTCACCCACGACATGGAAAACTTTATAAGCATGCATGGTGGAAAAAATAAAGCGAGTGATTTTCTTGACAGTCTTTTTTCTGTTTCTTCGGCCACAACGGGCCGCGATCAGTCAGACATTACAGGGCTGATCGGGCAATATGCACATGGCAACGAACCAAGTCATCACATCGCCTACTTATATAATTATTGTGGGAAACCATGGAAAACACAGGAGAAAATCAGTAACATTTTACGTAATTTCTATAAAAATTCACCAGATGGATTAATTGGCAACGAAGATTGTGGCCAGATGTCGGCCTGGGCTGTTTTAAGCGCTATGGGAATCTATCCGGTATGCCCCGGAAGTGAACAATATGCCATTGGCAGTCCTGAATTCGAAGAAACTTCAGTACACCTTGAAAATGGCAATACATTCAAATTTATTGCAAATAATGTTTCAGAGAAGAATATTTATATCCAAAGCGCGCTATTGAATGGAAAGAAATTCAACCGCAGTTATCTGAACCACAGTGAAATAATGTCGGGCGGTGAACTTGTATTTGAAATGGGACCTGCACCATCACCTGAATTCGGCGCAGGGGCCGGCAATGAGCCGGTAACCAGCATCAACAGTGAGGAAGTTTTAACCGCACCATTCGCATCTCCTTCAGATAGAATGTTTAAAAATGAGTTATTGGTTTCTTTAAATGCAGAACCAGGAGCGAAAATAACCTATACAATTGATGGTTCGGAGCCTGGCCCCTATTCCCAAATTTATGCTCAACCAATCAGAATAACTGAAACAACCAACCTTAAATTTAAGGCATTCAAACCTGGATATGAGTCAGCAGGCGCGCAGGAATCAAGCTATACCAGGATGCCTGAAGACCTTGAAATAGTTTCATTGACGGAATATGCTTCGCAGTATTCGGGTAATGGCAAGAATAACCTTATTGATGGTCTGAAAGGAAGTAATGATTTCAGGCTGGGCAATTGGCAGGGGTTTCAGGGGCAGGATGTCGAGGCTGTTCTGCATATTTCACACAATCAACCTGTGAAATCTATTAAAACAGGCTGTTTTCAGGATATAAACTCCTGGATTTTTATGCCATCCATGATTGAGTTATGGTCATCAGCCAATGGAATAGACTATTCGAAACTGGCAGAAATAAAAAATGATTTCCCGTCAGATAAATGGGGGGTATTTGTAAAAGATTTTACTTTTGAAAATTTGAATATCAATGACCGTTATTTAAAAGTACGGATTGTAAATGCCGGACCTTGTCCTGAGTGGCATCCCGGCAAGGGCAACCCCACCTGGATTTTTATAGATGAGATAAGTTTCAGTTACTGAAAATTTGTATCTTGGTTTCATGAAAAAGAGTGAACTTGAAGATTTCGTTCATTGGGCTCACGAAGCAGGCAAACAGGGGCTTGTAAAGTGCAGCAGCGGAAATATGTCGCAGCGCCTGGGTGATGGTACTATGCTTATTTCCGCAACCGGCACCTGGCTTTCTGAAATAACTGTCGACGATATATCACACATCTCTGTTGATAATGAAATAGCCTATAACACAATAAAACCATCAGCTGAAAACAGGCTTCACCGGCAAATATTTCAAAAAAGGCCTGATATCAATACA
>JAAXUD010000318.1 GCA_013336205.1 Lentimicrobium sp.
GGCCGATTCAACGTCGCGCTGGGCACAGGCATTGCGCGAAATGTCGAACCGTATGGAGGAACTTCCGGGACCGGATGCTTTCCCGATGGATCTGCCGGCCATCATCTCAAGTTTCTATGCCCGGGCCGGTTATGTTTACCTGAGCAACGGCAAAACAGGTTCCATCACCTTTATCGGAACTGTTTCACCGGCCGGTGGTAACTTAAAGGAACCGGTAACCGAATCAACCAAGAAGGCAGCCCGCTGTTTCTTCGCACTCTCGCAGCAACGCGCCGACAGCAAACGCTATCCCGCGGTTGACCCTATCGATAGCTATTCGAAATACTTAGAGTATCCCGAACTCCAGGCATACCTGGCCGCAAACATTTCACCCGGCTGGCTCGACAGTGTGCTGGAAGCAAAAAACCTGCTGCTGCGCGGTAAAGAAGCTTACGAACAAATTAACATTCTTGGCGACGATGGGGTGCCTATTGATTATCACCTCCGGTACTGGAAGTCGGAAGTTATTGACTTTGTGATACTTCAGCAGGATGCCTTCGATAAGATTGATGCCTCAACACCGATTGAACGTCAGGAAGAAATGCTGGGTAAAGTACTGGATGTATGTCGCAGCGGTTTCGAATTCGATGGCTTTGAGGAGGTTAACCCTTACTTTAAGCGCGTCATCAATGTGTTTAAGCAAATGAATTATTCGGCCTATAAATCTGATGACTTCAAAAAATACGAATCAGAACTCGAAGCAATCATTAACGAAAGGAAAGCAGCCTGATGGAAACCACCGCATTTCAGAAAATATACACCAAAATTACCCAGATTACCAAAGCAACCTGTACCCTTCAGGCAAGCGGCATAGGTTATGAGGAAATGGCTACGGTTAACGGCCGCCTGGCGCAGGTAGTGAAGATAAACGGCGACAATGTGACCCTGCAGATATTTTCGGGAACCGAAGGTATTCCAACCAATGCCGAAGTTGTGTTCCTGGGTCGTCCGCCTGTGCTTAAGGTTAGCGAAGAGCTGGCTGGCAGGTTTTTCAATGCCTACGGCGAACCTATTGACGGTGGTCCGGAAGTGGAAGGCGAGGTGCGCGAAATCGGCGGACCATCGGTTAACCCGGTGCGGCGCAAGCAGCCATCCGAACTTATTGCCACTGGTATTGCCGGTATCGACCTCAACAATACCCTGGTAACGGGTCAGAAAATACCTTTCTTTGCCGATCCCGACCAGCCTTTTAACCAGGTAATGGCGATGGTAGCGCTCAGGGCTAAAGCCGATAAGATTATCCTCGGCGGTATGGGACTCACCAACGACGATTACCTTTATTACAAAAATGTATTTGACAATGCCGGTGCACTCGACCGCATCATCAGTTTTGTTAATACAACGGAGAATCCACCGGTTGAACGATTGCTGGTACCCGATATGGCACTGACGGCTGCAGAATATTTTGCTTACGATAAAAAGGAAACAGTACTGGTATTGCTTACCGACATGACTTTGTATGCCGATGCGCTCAGTATCGTTTCCAACCGTATGGATCAGATTCCGTCGAAAGACAGTATGCCGGGATCGCTCTACAGTGATCTTGCCAAGATTTATGAGAAAGCAGTGCAGTTTCCCGAAGGTGGTTCTATTACCATTATCGCAGTAACAACACTTTCAAGCGGTGATATTACGCATGCCATTCCGGATAATACAGGTTATATTACTGAAGGTCAGTTATTTCTGCGTCGTGATTCTGATATCGGAAAGGTTATTGTTGATCCATTCCGTTCATTGTCGAGGCTGAAACAATTGGTTATCGGCAAACAGACACGCAAGGATCACCCGCAGGTGATGAATGCAGCCGTTCGTTTATATGCCGATGCCTCCAATGCCAAAACCAAACTTGAAAATGGTTTCGACCTTACCGACTACGACGTTCGTACCATGAGTTTTGCCCGGGAATATTCGGAAGATCTGCTGGCAATTGATGTAAACATCGATACCACCATGATGCTCGACAAAGCCTGGGAGTTGTTTGCAAAGCATTTTAACAAAGCGGAAGTGGGCATTAAGCAGGAGTTTGTTGACTTATACTGGCCCAAATAACATTTTTGATTGTAGATTTCGGATTTCGGATTTACCTTCTGTGAACTACACTTCGCTCCGGATTTTGTTTTTTTTTTACTTTTTACTTTTTACTTTAGACTTTTTACTTTAACGTTGGATGGCTATAAAATTTCAATACAACAAAACTTCACTTCAGGACCTCAACAAACAGTTGAAGGTGCGTGTAAGGGCGTTGCCGACTATCAAAAACAAGGAGTCGGCCTTGCGCATGGAAGTGAAGAAAGCCAAAGATACAGCAGCAGCACTGAGCCGGAAACTTGAGGCTGCCATAGAGAGTTACCAGAACATGGTTAGGCTCTGGGGTGAGTTTGACCTGAATCTTGTCAAAGTAGAGGATGTAGTCTTAAGTATCCGTAAGATTGCAGGCGTCAGGATTCCGGTGCTTGAAGAAGTAAAATTCAGCATGGCCGAATTCAGCCTTTTCAACAGCCCCGCGTGGTTTGCCGATGGAATTGGTATTGTGAAACAACTGGCCGGCATCGGCATTGAAAGTGAGTTCTTTAACCGCAAAATGCAACTACTCGATCATGCCCGCCGCAAAACCACGCAAAAGGTAAACCTCTACGAAAAAGTGCAGATACCCGGCTACGAAGATGCCATCCTGAAAATCAAACGGTTTATGGAAGATGAGGAGAACCTCTCCAAATCGGCCCAGAAAATTGTAAAAGATCGTCAGCAACGAATGGAGGAGGAGTCATGATAGTTCCGATGAAGAAATATGCCTTCCTGGTGTACCACGCCGATTATGAGTCATTTTTGCAGAAACTCAGGGACATCGGGGTAGTTCAGATTGTTGAATCGGGCAATGAAACTACCGACACGATTCAGGATCGTTATATACTGGCTTCGAAAATAGCAGACCTCACCCGGATGTTGAAGAATCGAAAGCAAACTCCTGTACTGTCTGATAAACAAGTTGATAGCGTTGAACTGATAAACAGGCTTCAGGACCTAAAGACTGAGCAGGAAAAACTGGGCCACCATTTATTAGCGCTTAATAAAGAAATTACACAGGCCGAACCCTGGGGAGATTTTTCACCTCAGCTACTTGCCGATATTGAAAAAGCTGGTTATAAAGCCCGTTTTTTCAGTTGCCCCGAGCGCAAATTTGAAGAGCGGTGGAATACAGAATATTACCTCACCGATATCAGCCGCAGGCAGTCGATTGTTTACTTTGTTCTTTTTCAGGCGCAGGATCAGGTGGTTGATATTGATGCCGAAGAAATGCGGATTCCTGAACGATCTGTTAAAGTATTGGCTGGGCAGAAAGATGAACTTCAGAAGAAAATGGCTTCTATTGGACTTGAACTTGATAATCTGGCAACTTACAATCTGCCAGACCTCGAGAAAGCAAAATCGAAGATTCTGGGTGATGCCCAATATGAAAGCGTACTTATAAATACCCTGCGTGAAGCCGATGACAAGCTGATGATCCTGAATGGATTTGTGCCTCAGACCGGAGAGCAGGAACTCAAAGCCTGGCTGGATGAGACCGGTTTCGTTTATTTTACTGAACGTCCGGTGCCTGATGATAATCCTCCTGTTTTACTAAAAAATAACCGGTTCGCAAAGTTGTTTGAACCCATTGGAAGTCTCTTTTCTCTGCCATCCTACAACGAACTGGACCTGACGCCCTTCTTTGCTCCATTTTTTATGATGTTTTTTGGGTTTTGTATGGGCGATGTTGGCTATGGTCTGTTGCTGGTGCTCATCGGTATTTTTATGCGGAAGTTTGTATCAGCTTCCATCCGTCCTTTCCTTACGCTGGCCATTTACCTAGGCATTGCCACCATGATCTTTGGGGTGATTTCTGGAACGATGGCCGGTTTTGATATGGAAAAAATCGGGCTCTTTAACAGTATCAAACCACTGATGCTGAGCGATCAGCAGATTTTTTATCTCGCACTGGCGATTGGTCTTGTACAGATTCTTTTCGGACTTGGAATTCAGGCTTATACCAAATACATACAATTTGGCTTTGCTTACGCGATAGCACCGCTGGGCATCATAATGGGTGTTATAGCCGTATTGGATGTAGCACTGATAAAACAGGGAGGTGTTTTTACAAAGATCCTGTTATATGTCAGCCTTGCCATGATAGTGCTCTGGAGCGATCCAAAGCTTGGGATCTTTGGCAGGCTCGGCAAAGGTGTCTGGGATCTTTATGGAATCATTACCGGTATCTTTGGTGATACCTTGTCATACATCCGCCTTTTTGCATTGGGTGCTTCCAGCGGTATTCTCGGGTTTGTGATCAACAGCATTTCATTGCCTTTGCTTGATTCTATTCCAGTGTTGGGACCATTACAATAACAAATAGTATTGGTCCC
>JAAXUD010000858.1 GCA_013336205.1 Lentimicrobium sp.
TTTTTGATGAATTGTATGAAGAAGTAGCTTCCGGCAATGAAGCCCAGCGATCCATCGACTCAAACAGCAAGTCCGATTACCGCGAAAAGCTGGAAGCTGAATTAAAAGAGCTCCGTGAATCGGAACTATGGACCGTTGGCGCCACCGTGCGCAAATTACGACCGGAGAATAATTAGTTCTGAAATTAAATTATAATGCAAATCCGGCTTATCAAACATAAGCCGGATTTATAATTTCAGGCTGTTTAGCCTGGCTAACAGTGCACAAGTATGATCACCTTCTTTTTCATTGTTCCAACAGGAAATCAACCCCAGCTTTCAGATAATTACTGATTTTTCGCTCTTAACCACTATTAAGTAGTAATTTTGAAGTCTGAAAAACTACGCAGACTATGCGAAAAAAAGTTGATTTCCTGGTGATAGGCACCGGCATTGCCGGCCTGAGCTATGCACTTAAAGTTGCCCCTTTCGGGAAGGTGTGCATTGTCACGAAAAGTGAAGCACAGGAAAGTGCTACCCGTTATGCGCAGGGTGGCATTGCAGCCGTTATGTACACTCCTGATACCTACGAAAAACACATTCGTGATACCATGATTGCCGGCGATGAGCTGAGTGACCCGGAAATTGTGCGCATCACCATTACCGAATCGACCGACCGGGTTAAGGAACTGATTGACTGGGGCGTGTCATTTGACAGAAACCAGAGCGGACAATATGATCTGGCCAAAGAAGGAGGCCATTCTGAATTCAGGGTTTTACACCACAAAGATCAGACTGGGGCCGAAATTGAAGGTTCTTTATTGAAAAGAGTAAAAGAAATTAAAAACATAGAGATACTCGAGAACCACTTTGCGGTGGATCTTATTACTGAGCACCACCTGAACGGCGAATCCGGATCAAACCAGGAGCACATAACCTGCTTTGGAGCTTATGTGCTTAATAAATCCAACCATCACATTATTACCATTCTGGCAAAAACCACCATGCTGGCTACCGGCGGAGCTGGCAATGTTTATGCCACAACCACCAATCCTCCCATAGCAACCGGCGATGGTATTGCAATGGTGCAAAGGGCCCGGGGTGATATTGAGAAAATGGAGTTTATTCAGTTTCATCCCACATCACTTTATAATCCGGCAGAAAAACCTTCATTTCTTATTACGGAGGCACTCAGGGGCTCGGGCGCTATCCTGAAAACCCGACAGGGTAAAGAGTTTATGCAGAAATATGATGCCCGGCTTTCACTCGCGCCCCGCGACATTGTAGCCCGTGCCATCGACAATGAACTGAAAATCAGCGGCGACGACTATGTTTGCCTGGATGCACGTCATCTTGATATGCCCGTGATACTCAGCCATTTTCCGGCTATCTACGCCAAATGTCTCAGTATCGGAATTGACATGACCAAAGTGATGATCCCGGTAGTTCCTGCAGCCCATTATACCTGTGGCGGCATTAAGGCAGATGCGTTTGGAAGAAGCTCCATCAACAATCTGTATGCATCGGGAGAATGTGCTTCAACCGGCTTGCATGGCGCTAACAGACTGGCATCCAATTCACTACTGGAATCCCTGGTTTTTTCTCACCGCGCAACCATAGATGCAATTTCAAAGGTGAAAAAACTTCAGTTTATGAATGAAGTGCCCGATTGGGATGCAAAGGGAACCATCTTTAATGAAGAAATGATCCTGATAACCCAGTCTTTAAAAGAGCTCCAGGGCATTATGACAA
>JAAXUD010000859.1 GCA_013336205.1 Lentimicrobium sp.
AAGTGTAATAAAGCACCTGGGTCAGGCCTGCCAGCGGGTCTTTAATATTGACTACAACTGTTTTAACAAGTTTGTTGTAGTGAACATCATTTTCCGGTGTACAGGTTAAAGTAACCGAATAGAGTCCGGGTGTGTCGTAGCTGACAACCGGGTTGGGATCAGTCGAAGTCTGTCCATTCCCAAAATCCCAAAGGTAACCGGACGCATTCAGTGAATTATTGGTAAATGTCACTACGCAGGGCGCATATCCGCTATTATTTGCGGTAAAGGTAAAATCCGACACCGTACTTGCCGGCGGATTCCCAAGCTCATAGGTTTCGCAACTGCTTAATATGAAACCCGGAAGCAGTATTATGAGATATATCAGTATCTTTTTCATTGTTTTCCTTTCTGATTAAGTTAATAAATCAATAACCATCGTTTTGTTGCATCAGGTTGTTGGTCTGCATTTCGCTCAGCGGAATCGGGAAGAGTGTATAGTCTTCATCTATCCCAAGTAAACTGACAGCGCGTTTGGTTCTGACCAGATCGAACCAGCGGTGACCTTCGAAAGCAAACTCATACCTGCGTTCATTTTCAATGGCGAGTTTCAGCGCGTCATAGGTTGCTGCTGTAGTTGGCTCCAGGCCAGCCCTTGAGCGGATTGCATTGATGTTTTCCTGGATGGTGAGTATTTCTCCATTGGTGTATGCCAGTGCCTCGGCTTTGATCATATGCATTTCGGCAAGCCGCAGCACAATCACTGCATCAGAACCCTCAGACAATTGCTCATATTTGGTTCCATATATTTTATTTTCAACATCAATTGCAATTGAGGCATCAAGCCTTTGATCACCAGTCTCATAACTCTGGGCCAGTGCATCCGAAGGTGCAACTTCATAACGTCCTGCCAAACTTCTTGGAAAGAAATACTCAGCGAGGCGGTTTTTGTTCTGAACGTCGAAAACAATTTCGAAAATAACTTCATCAGTGGTGCCAAGAAATAGTTCGGAGTAAGGAGCAGCCAGGGTGAAGCCTCCTTCCGTAAGCACTTTATCAGCCTTTTGAACAGCTGAGACAGCATCGGCAGCATTACCGTGAGAATGATAGCGGGTAAGGTAAACCCTGGCCAGCAAGGCGGTTGCTGCAAAAGAATTTGCCCTTCCGGCCGGCATCGCTACCGGAAGCTTGGTTTCGGCCAATAACAGATCGGCGATGATCTGCTCATAAACCTGGTCGGTAGAATTGCGTGCCTGATTAACGTTACTTATATCGAGCGTTGGTGTTACTTTTATCGGAACTCCACCAAAATACGTCAACAGGTTAAAGTGGAACAGCGCGCGCATAAACAGCGCTTCCCCTTCGTATTTATCCCGTTCGTCAACAGTGAGGTCGTCAACCCCGTTTAATGCATTCAGCACATTGTTCACCCGGTTCAGTCCGTCATAAGCGGCTATCCAGGTACCTTCAATAATTGAATTGTCAGCAGGCACCTCGTTGTTTTCAATCTGGTAGTATTCATAGGTTGTTCCGGTCCATTTCAGGTTATCGGCGGAAAGGTCACCCACGATAACCCGGTTACGGCCATAGAGCCCGGCAGCCTGAAGTGCGGTGTAAGATCCAATGGTAGCCCGCTCAATTCCGACTTTGTCTTTAAGGGCAGTTTCAGAAGAAATAGAAGCAGTAGGCTCAACATCAAGCACTTTAGAGCATGAAGCCAGACCAAGTGCGAATGAAATCAGTATATAT
>JAAXUD010000319.1 GCA_013336205.1 Lentimicrobium sp.
AACGCGGTTAATGATCCTGCCCGTCTGTTAAAGTAACCGGGGCTTATGAGTAACTCATCATTATGACCACAAGTTTCTTCGTTTCTGATCTCCACGGTAGTATCACCCGGTATGAGTCGCTCTTTAACCGGATTATTAGTCAAAAACCATCATTTGTCTTTCTGGGCGGTGATTTATTGCCACACATCCATAGGTCGGAAATGATCGACAATAAACGTATTGACGATTTTATTACTGAATATTTAATTCCGGGTTTTCGAAAAGTTCAGAAGCAATTAGGTTGTAACTACCCTGATGTTTTTATTATTATGGGTAACGATGATCACAGGGTGGAAGAAGAGAAAATGATAGCAGCTGAGCAAAGGGAGTTGTGGAAGTATTTGAATAACGGCAGGTACAAGTTTGGTCCTTATATGATTTATGGCTATCCCTTTGTGCCTCCGACTCCGTTTTTGCTGAAAGACTGGGAGAAATTCGATGTTTCGCGATTTGTTGATCCGGGTTGCGTGCCGCCTACCGAAGGTTACAGGACTGTCGATCCGGATTACGACACTGAGTTTTCAACAATTCAATCAGATCTGGAAGTGTTGACCAAAGATGCCTCCATGGAAAAAGCAGTATTTCTTTTTCATTCCCCGCCTTATCACTCCTATCTTGACCGTGCCGGGCTCGATGGTCGCATGGTTGATCATGTTCCCCTTGATGTGCATGTGGGGAGTATTGCCATTCAAAGGTTTATCGAAAAGGAACAACCTTACATTACCCTGCATGGCCATGTGCATGAATCTGCTTCAATTACCGGGCACTGGAAACAGCAATTCGGACGGACAATGGCTTTTTCGGCAGCACACAATGGCCCTGAGTTATCACTGATAATTTTTAAACTTGACGATCCGTCGCAGGTAGAAAGAGTGTTGATTTAAGAAAGAAATCAATTTGCTGTTTGCCGGAATTTCAGGGAAGCAGTCCGTTGTCAATCTGCCTGCTTAATTCCTTGATTATAATATCGGTAGCGCCAGTCTTCCTTGAAACATATTCGCCGGCTTTATGCGATACTTCTTCAAGGTGGGCTTGATTTGAAAGCAATCCTACAATGCCAAGTGTAAGTTCGTTTGAGTTTTGAACACTGAAAGCAACGCCGGCCTCTGTCATTTCGCGGGCTTCTCTGAATCTATGAAAATTCGGCCCGAAGAAAACAGGCACACCATAGGCAGCGGCCTCAAGCGTATTGTGTATTCCTGCGCCAAAGCCTCCGCCTATATAGGCGATACTGGCATATCGGTAAAGTTGTGATAATATGCCAACAGAGTCGATGATCAGGAACTGTTTTTTACTAAGGTCGCTACCTGGTGCATCACTATAAAGCACTGCTTTGTCGCCTAGTTTCCGGATAAGCTCATTGATATAGGTCAGATTTATTTCATGTGGTGCAATAATGAATTTTATCTGATCACCTGTTTTCTCCTGCAAATTTACAAGAAGTTGGTCGTCGGGAGGCCAGGTGCTGCCGGCTACTATTACGTGTTTGCCATTGGTAAACCTGTCGATTTGCGGAAAAGCCTGTTGCCTGGCTTTTATGGCCTTTACCCGGTCGAAACGCGTGTCTCCGCTAATGGTCACATTCTCAACTTCAATCATTTGCAGCAGTTCAGCCGATTCTTCATCCTGGACAAAAATCTGATTGATCTTTCTCAGGTGGGTTCTGAACCAGCCACCGTACCATTTGAAAAAATGCTGATTGGGCCTGAATATGGCAGAAACTGTGAAAACAGGAATGTGGTTCTTGAAAAGCTCGTTCAGATAATTAAACCAAAACTCATATTTTACAAAAACAGCAAACTGAGGTCTGGTGATAGCCACAAACCTGCGGGCATTAATCCTTGAATCTATTGGCAGATAAAAGATGTGATCGGCGCCTTTATACTGGTGTTTGTGATCGTAACCTGAAGGGGAGAAGAAGGTAAGCAGGATGGTATGATTCGGATATTTACTCCGGAATGCTTCAATTACAGGCAATCCCTGCTCAAACTCACCAAGTGATGCACAGTGAAACCAGGCAACAGGTGCAGGGTCATCGCTTGCATAATGAGCCGAAAAAACTTCATCGAGTTTATCGAAAAGCTCCTTACGGCCATAATGCCAGGCTCTGGCTTTAACACTAAACAACCCGGCAAATCTCAGAAACAGATAGTAAAATGAGATACCGGCACTGTAAATAAGCCTCATGCCAAAGGTTTTGAAGGTCGTTAAAGGGTGTGAAATTACAAAAAAATCAATAGAAATAATATTCTTTTGGAGCCCGTCTGTATACCGGAATAATCCATCCAACTTTCAATCCTGTCAGTACATCAGTATACTGTCCGCTATTGTATTGCATCTGGTTAAAAGAGTAAGGCCTGACATGCGTTGTAAATGCCATGGTCAGGTCAACTCCGGCAAAAAAGTTTATTTTGTTTGTATTTCCCAGATACAGGTAGCCAAGAAACAGATTTGTGGCAAATCCGCTTTTTAAATCATCATATCCTTTCAGGTAATCATCTGTGATTTGTGGGGCTGTTTTGTTTTTATGCTCAATATAAATCTTGTGTTGCAAATATCCACCGCCCAATGTAACCATAACTCCTGAGTTGCGATTGGGACCAAAAACCGGAAAGAGTTTACCAGCCTTAATAATGGCAGAATAACCTCTTTCGTTAAAATTATAATCGGCATAAATGCCTTCCATGTCAATCAGGTTTCCGTCTTCGGTTTCAATCAGGCTAAGTATACTTTCTTCATTATTAATCTCATTGCCGAACATAAAACCACCTTCAATGCCAAATACCCAGTTGGAGGCAGTCTTAAACATATATCCCGCGCCAATCTGTGAATTCATGCCAAACCGGTCGGCCATGTCGCCTCCCGGAAACTGCATGGCATAATGGCCATAAATCAGGTTGGTGAAAATAAGTGAATCTTTTATGCTTTTCTGAGCCAACAGGTTAGTGAAGGGGAGCAGGAGCAGGATGAGTAAGCTAAATCGGGTTTTCATGTTTCGGGGCCTCCGGAAGCCTGATTTTATTTGCAGAATTGGGTAATAAGATGAGTGTGCTTTTTCTATATTGCGGCAAAGATATATATATTATGCAGTCGTTTGGTATCCTGAATAAGTGTGGGATAGGACAGATTCTATTAACTTTTGTTAAAACATATTATCATGGGCAATAAATTATACGAACCAAACGATTAATTGTATCTTTGCCAGCCTGAATTCTGATTGTTATTCAATAAACAGAATGATGTATAAGTTGCAGTAAAACAAATAGATGCACTAAAATTTGTTCATGATGAATAAAATTGCAATGGTTGACCTGAAAAGTCAATATGAAAAAATCAAGCCTGAAATTGATCAGGCAATCAGCGATGTAATTAACTCAACAGCCTTTATTAATGGTCCGGCTGTTAAAAATTTTCAGGAAGACCTTGAGCGGTATCTTGATGTTAAACATGTAATTCCCTGTGCCAATGGAACTGATGCCTTGCAGGTTGCAATGATGGCGCTGGGCATTAAACCCGGTGACGAGGTTATTACAACAAATTTCACCTTTATCGCTACCGCGGAAGTTATTGCTTTGCTTGGATATACGCCGGTTGTTGTTGATGTTGATCCTGATACCTTCAATATTGATCCGGATTCAGTTCGTCGGGCAATTACACCAAAAACACGCGCAATTGTGCCGGTTCACCTTTTCGGGCAATGCGCCGATATGGATGCGATGCTTGAGATTGCACAAGAGCACAATTTGTTTATCATAGAGGATGCCTGTCAGGCAATTGGTGCTGATTATATTTTTCCTGATGGTACCCGTAAAAAAGCCGGAACCATTGGCCATGTTGGCTGTACTTCGTTTTTTCCCAGCAAAAACCTGGGTTGCTATGGTGATGGCGGTGCTATTTTTACCAACGATGATGAACTGGCCAAACAATTGAGAGTAGTCGTAAACCACGGAATGACCGTACGCTACTATCATGATTTTATCGGGGTTAATAGTCGCCTTGACAGCATTCAGGCAGCTGTTTTAAAAGTGAAGCTTGCCAGACTTGATCAGTATGCTGCTGCCAGAAACAAAGCTGCAGATTATTACGACAAGGCTTTCAGCAATCATCCCAATTTGAAAATCCCCGGAAGGTTTGAGCGCTCTACCCATGTTTTTCATCAGTACACGCTGGTAACCAATGGAATAGACCGCAATGCACTGCAGGAATTCCTTACAAAGAAAGAAGTTCCGGCTATGATATATTACCCGGTGCCATTGCATCTTCAGAAGGCTTATCTCGATCCGAGATATAAAGAAGGTGATTTCCCGGTAACCGAGCACCTTTGCCGCACCGTAATTTCATTGCCTATGCATACTGAACTCGAAGAAGATCAGCTTGCACATATTACA
>JAAXUD010000320.1 GCA_013336205.1 Lentimicrobium sp.
TGATATTATTGAATCAGAAATTTACACGGGTAACCTTATTGCTGATGGTAAACGTTTTCTTGAAAGTGCCCCCTGAATAGGTGCCCCCGCTATACAATCCGTTGGTATTGGTGCCGGTGCAGGTTCCTCCTGTGTAAATGGAATAGGTAGCGCCATTCTGTAAGTCAGACGAAGAAAATATGATGGAATAGTAATTCCGCATGGGCTGGAAAGTAACAACATCTTCGGCCGATGCATTTTGCAAATGGAAAAGCGTTGCGGACGAAAGGCTGGTATTCGACATGGCCTTGATACTGTATTGGGCCGAGGAGTTGCCCGGAGCCTGGGTCATATTTGAATTGGTGCCTGAAATCACAAGCAAACCACCATTAACACTACAGGTGCCATTATAGTCCATGCCGACTTCGGGAGCTGAGGGCGGGCCGTGAACAATGATTGTTCCTCCGTTGATTATGATATTGCCATTGCTGTCAAGTCCATCTCCTCCGGTGGTATTGATCAGGGTATTTCCTCCGTTAAAAGTTAGTATACTCCCGTCATTGGCTTCGCCTCCGCCACCGAAAGTTGCATTCAGGCAGTCGTCTGATGATTTTACACTTACATTGCCACTGTTAATGTTGATGTAAGGTGCTTCCAGCCCTTCAACCGAATTCGTAATTGTTAGTGTTGCATTGCTGATGGCAATTGATGTTTCCGATTTTATGCCATCGTCTGCAGAAGCGATGTTAATTGTGCCATTGTCTATCGAAACGTCACCATCGCTTTTTACGGCTTTGGCTTCAGCATAAACTGCATTACTTCCTGAGCCTGAGATCAGAATCCGGGTTCCGGTAGTCGTAATATTGACAATTGGAGTGTTGTTGCTACTCCCGATGGTTAAAGTGCCATCCGCAGAGATGCCTTTCCCTGCTGAACCGGAACTGGTGGTTGTAAGAGAACCTCCGTCAATAATTATATCACCATCTGCACTCAGGCAGGTCGCCACGTAAGCATCAGCCACCCCGCTTGAATTCGTATAGGTGGCTCCATTACCTGAACTGGTAATATTTATTGTTCCTGCTGTTATTAAAATATCCGCATCAGACGAAATCGCCTTGCCTGCTTTACCAGTACTCACTATGGTAATGATAGCACCGCTTACGCTTATTGAGGCGTCGCATTTAATGGCAGTGCAATAGGATGGATCGTATCCTGAACCGGAAGGCTCAAGGACGGCATCGCCCGAAGTATGAATGGTTATATTGCCTCCGCTGAGTGTAATCCCCAGGTCACTTTTTAGCGCTTTTGACTGATCGCCCGATAATGTTAAATCCAGGGTGCCCCCCGAAATGGTTAAAGTGCCATCGCAGGAGATGCCTTTGACATCATTCTCAATATTTAAGGTGGTGATGGAGCCACCTGAAATAAGCACATTGCCGGTGTCGCCGTCAATAGCATCTTTTGTGGCTGTAACATTGATGGTTCCTCCGGCGATTGTTAATCCATCGTTGGCGTGAATGCCGTCTTTAACTGCGCTGGAAACCGTTATAATTCCACCGTTGATCTCTATAAAATCATCGCTGCACAGGGCATGCTGATCAGCACCCAAACCGTTTATTGTCAGGTTGCCCGAACCTGAAAATACCAGGCGGCCTTCGCTGAAAAAGGCGCCATCCTGATCTTCAGTTTCTCCATTGCCGTTAATTGCAGGATCAGCGTAGTTAACTCCGTCTGTCAGGGTATTTACAGTCCCGTTCAGAATCTCAACCGAAGTCGTCATTTCTGACTGAATATTGATAGCCGGCCAATCAGGGTTGGTGATATTCACCCCATTCAACTGCAGAATGTACTGCGAATCGCTGTAGATCTTGAACATGCCATCAGCAGTAATACCTGTCAGGTTGTACTTAATATCGGGGCTTGCGGAAGTTGAAGTTACAGTTACATCGGCGCCCTCTGCCACAACCGAAACGCCCTCGAAAGCGAGCGGATTTATTACTTTTACCGATGAGCCATTGTAGGTGATGTATATCGTGTTTGAGTTTTCGCCAAAGGTAATGCTGTCAATATCCGCAACCGGATATTGTGCCAGGGTGCTACCCAGCCGGAAATAGGCAAGGTTGCCGTCATTGCTGAAATATATACTGTCAGTCGAAGAGATTAACGCCCCGAGGGTGAAATTATCAGATTTGTGAATATACATTTTCTCCTGGGCAAACAAGGCGATACTGACAGCAAGGCATAAGACAGCTAAAATTCCTTTTTTCATAGTTTGATGAATTTAACTGAGTTGCCTGCGGTGGTTAGAAAATACAGTCCGCTCTGCAGACTGCTGATGTCAATGGTTTCGCTGTCGTTGGAAACAGTTTGCTGCATCAGCAATTCTCCGTCCGATCTGTAGAGGAAGATTGTGCTTGTTCCTTTCGGGATATTCAGGACGGTAATAGTGCTGTTTGCCGGATTGGGGTAAATGCTCAGCTTACTTCCGCTTGCAGGAGCCGTTTCATCAATGGATGTTTCATTGTCGAAGTAGAGCTTTTGTATTGTCGACAATCCATAAACATCGGTTGTGCCCGTTTTAAACGATAGCAATAGCTCGTTGACGGAAAATGTGACTTTCTGAACTGTATTCAGCAATTCAGCGTTTTCAGTGCCATCTGTATGCCGGATCACCAGGCTCTGGGCTTTCAGCTCCGGGAATGCTGCCCTGAAAACCAGCAGCAGCGTTAATAAGAGCAATTTTTGTTTCATGCGTGAAAGGATTATTGTAAGACTTGTTTCTGTAAAAAGGACTGATATTTAATTGAAGATTGAGCATTATTTTAGGTTCGTCCGGATTTGCCGGCACTGTGCAGATTAACTGATACGCAGATAAACGGCAAAGCGTGGGGTAGTGCGTGAAATTAAATGCCTCTCTTCATTCTCCGGGCTGCTGCTTACCGGTAATAAGCGGTGTCTAAATGCTGAAGTTTTTTAATTTTTTGCAAAAGTAAAATATAAAGCCTGGTAAAATAATTAAGAATAGATAAACAGCCTGATTTTTCGGTCAGGAAGGCAAATATTCCGGATGAGGGGCAAGGATTAGTGCATATAAATGACACACTAAAATGAATACTCCTTTGTCCTTAAGACTCTTTCTTCTCTTCTAAAACTTACCCTTAGTTTCCCGCAAAAGGTTTCTAAAACCTCTACATCATATCAAAAAACAATCATTAAAGCATCCGTACCCCAAATATACATTAGGGACACTACATGCCGTGTCCCTAATGTATATTTTTAATTTTCACTTTCTCTGAAAAATATACCCAATGCTTTTGATTATTAATTATTGGCGGAAAATAACAAATATTTAACATTTTTCTGTAAATAGGTTTGAATTGATATTTGTTTATTATAAGGTTTTTGGTAGCAGCATGAGTGAGTAACTGGTACTTATTTTAAATCCCGGGTACCATCTGTATAAATAATTCATGAAACCTGTCAGTAAAAGGCGATTGCCTGCTACAGATGAAACACTCTTACAAATATATTGGAAAGTAAAGCTGACAAATACAGGTAAAGCAGAGAAGAAGCCGGGGTTATCCCTCAATCTTTAAGAGGATCCAGGGAGCTTTTATTCTTTCAGGTTATTATTCATCAATTTAATATCATCATATTAATCAAGTTCTTATGCACAACAAACTTATCCTGCTATCCCTGATAATTGTCTTTGGTGTTATGGCTGCATCTAAAGTATCAGCGCAGGAGCCAGACCTGAGTTTTGGTACAAACGGAAGAGTTTATACCTCTTTTGGTAGTTTTTCATCCTTTTGCCACGGTATGATTCTTTTGCCGGATGAAAAAATAGTTTCGGTGGGAAACAATACCAACACAACGTTTGCAATTCTGGTTTCAAAGCATAATGCCGATGGAACCCCGGATAATTCATTTAATTCAACCGGTACAAAACGAATTGATTTTGGTTCGGCCTATGAATTTTGTTATTCTGTGCTTGCGCAGAGCGATGCTAAACTGGTCCTTGCGGGCTCTTCAAACGGGAATGCAGCGTTGGCCAGGCTGCTTCCGGATGGCAATTTTGATGAATCGTTCAGCGATGATGGTAAACTCACCCTGTCTTTCGGGGCGGGCAATGGCTCTGCTTTTCAAAAGATATTACTGCAACCTGATGGGAAAATTATTGCAATCGGGGAAGCCTACAATACAAGCAGCTTTGATTTTGCTATTGCCCGGTTTAATTCAACCGGAAGCCTTGATGAATCCTTTGGTACCGATGGGAAAATAACTGTGAATTTCAACAATTTCAACGACTTCGGAAGAAATGCGGTGCTGCAGCCGGATGGAAAAATTGTAATTGTGGGTGCCGCAAAAAACAGTAATGGAAACAGCTCAGTGGCATTGCTCCGGCTGAATGCCGATGGCAGTCCGGATAATACATTCGGG
>JAAXUD010000321.1 GCA_013336205.1 Lentimicrobium sp.
GGGTACTTATGGGTTTTATTCTTTTGAATTTTCTCAGGACAATGGCGCCACCTATTTCGTTTTGTCGAATATTGAATCAGCGCCAGGTTTAAATGAAATTTTATGGATACCCAATATAATTGCAACAGATCAGGCGAAGGTCAGGATATCCAGCTATGATAATCCATCAGTATTTGATGAGAGTGATGCTACGTTTTCTGTCATTAACCCGGCATTTTACATTTACACGCCAAGTGAGGGTTATGTGTTCTACCATTTTGATGAAATAATCATCCAATGGTACACTGAAAGCAACAATCCGGTTAGTATTGATTTTTCATCTGATAACGGAGTAAGCTGGGCTCAGATAGGCGCGGGTATCACAGATCAGATATTTTATTATGAAGCACCTGAGATAAACTCAAATTTCTGTAAAATCAGGATTTCAGATGAAACGAACCCTGATGATTTCAGTATTGGTAAAGTATTTTCAATATTATCGCCTCCTGAGATTATGGTGCTCACACCCAATGGAGGTGAAGTATGGAATTACAATGAAATGAATCAGGTAAGCTGGAGTGGATCAAACATTTCGTCTTATGTTGCCATTGACATTTCACAAAACAGTGGCGCTACCTGGCAGAATTTAGGCTATGCAGAAAGCTCTCCTTCCGGAGGAACAACAGAGTTCTTTACACCGCAAATAAATTCATCAAATGCAAGAATCCGCATTTCTGATCCCTACTACACCTTTGCAACAGATATCAGTGATTTTGATTTCCAGATTGTGACACCCCCATTTGATATTTACACTCCGTCGCCTGGCAATTTTTATTTCACCAATCAAACCATCGATGTTTCCTGGTACTCCTATCAACTTATTGAAACAAACATTGAACTGTCCACAGACAATGGGGTTACCTTTGAAACAGTGCTTTATAATGTTGCCCCGGCTAACATGAACAACGTAACCATTAACGCACCGGCAATTCCATCAGATAATTGTATTGTTAAAATTGTTGACAGCAACAATCCCGCCTCGTTTTCACTCAGCGATGTATTTAGCATTAACAATCCACCGGTACTTACGTTAATTCAACCCATTGGCGGTGAAGTAATTGACAATGATTCTCAGTATACAATTCAATGGACTTATTCAGGAGCGGTTTCCGAATACACCTATTTTAATATCGACTTCTCCTCTGATAATGGAAACAATTGGGAGAATATTGGATTTTTATATTACACGGGAGATGAAAACTCGTTTGAATGGAATACGCCTGATCAAACTTCAGACGCTTGTCTGATAAGGATAACGGATTTTTTCTTTCCATTTGTTTCCTCATCAAGCGCATCTGTATTCTCGATAAAAGATATTCCGACACTTGAGATCTGCATGGTCAGCGTTGATTCTGTTTCAGGAAAGAATATTATTATCTGGAATAAAGTTGAAAGTGATCTGATTTCATCCTATGTAATTTTAAAAGAAAGCAACATCGCAAATATATACGATGAAATTGGTGAAGTGGAGGCAACTGCTCCCTCAATATTTATTGATGAAAATTCCAATCCACGTGTCAATGCTTCACGCTATAAGGTTACTTTCAGGGATTCATCCGGATTACTTTATGGTTCAGAATCCTTTCATCAGACAATACACCTGTCAATAAATCAGGGTGTTGGGAATAGCTGGAACCTAAACTGGAGTCCTTACCTTGGGTTCCCGGTATCGTCCTATAATATTTACCGCGGTAGTGCAGACCAGGGAATGGAACTGATCGGAACTGTTTCGGGCAATTTCTCCTCTTATACAGACCTGAATGCCCAACCCGGCGATATTTATTACATGGTTGAGGTGTTAAATCCAAATAATTGCAATCCCGATTTCAACAGATCAGTCAACTACAGCAGTTCAACATCAAATATTGCAAGCAGTGTTGTGCTTGGAGTTGCGTCAGGGTTAAAAACATCAGGTTTTAGCGTTTATCCAAATCCTGCTTCCGGCTTCATTACAGTAAAACCTGCTGAAATGGTAACAGACAATGTAATACTGTCATTAATATCTTCAAGCGGTCTGGTAATTGAAACACGTACCATTGACAAAAATTCGCTTAATTCAGGCTACAAACTAAACACTGATAACCTGGCTTCAGGTGTTTATACGTTGAGGTTTGCCAACAGGGAATTGAATGGATCGGTCAGATTTATAAAGCTGTAATTTACTATTCAGCAGGACTATACCCTTCCTTTCCAGCAGGCTGGAGTCAATAATCTGACAATCTGCAACAAAATATCATAAGGGAACATGCTTCCAACACTAAACGACATGAAGACAACACTTAAATTTTCAATTTTAATTGTTTTCCTTATCCTTGGCTCCTTTGCATCAACTTATGGTCAGGTTCAGTTAATTTCCCCCAACGGTGGTGAGAACTGGAAAAATAATACGACAGAAACTGTTATTTGGAGCAATCAGGAAGGATTTGGTGAATTCGTATTGGAATTTTCACCCAACAACGGTGCTGTTTGGTATGATCTCCAATATATCTATGGGTCCCCCGGACTGAATGAGCTCGAAATATTTGTTAATTTTCAGTTGTCTGATCAGGCAAAAATCAAGATAAGAAATTATGCTTCAACAGTCTTCGATGAGAGTGATTCAACGTTTTCTGTGAGCAACTTTCCTTACGTTATAAATCCTCCATCCCCGGGTCAGATTTATTATCAGAATTCAGGTATTTTCGTCAATTGGTATTCGGATAACAATAATCCTGTAAATATAGATTTCTCATCAGATAATGGTATAAGCTGGTCCAGGGTAGGATCAGGTATAACTTCAGCTCCGTATACTTTTAATGCTCCTGAAGTTAATTCTGCTGAATGTAAAGTCATGTTATCAGATGCAGGCAATCCGGAATTTTATTATTACAGTGCTGTCTTTTCGGTCTTGCCACTTCCTGAAATTACTGTTGTCAGCCCGAATGGAGGTGAAGTATGGAACTATGGTCAATATTATACGGTAAGCTGGAGTGGTTCAGGTTTAGGTTCATATGTCAGCATAGAATATTCTTCCAACGGAGGAGTCTCCTGGCAAAGTTACTGGTATGGTGAGAGCAGCCCTACCGGAGGCAGTTATCAAATCCAGGCACCTTCTATGGGAACAGAAAACGCAAGAATTAAGATTTCTAATCCATACATGGTTGGCATTTCCGATATCAGTGATGACAGTTTTACGGTAGTGGTTCCGCCTTTCGTCATTAATTCTCCGACCGCCGGTAACACATACTATGCCGGACAACCGATGGCGATCTCATGGTTCCCCTTTGACACCACGAACGTTGATATAGGATTTTCTACTGATAACGGAATAACCTTTGAAACCCTGGCCAGCAATATTCCTTCTGCACAATCGTATATTGAAGTCAACACTCCTTCTGTTGTTTCTGAAAACTGCATTGTCAGAATTGCTGAAGTTGACAATCCTTTGAATTTTGCGCTCAGCGATGTTATCGCACTATCAGAGCCTCCCCTCTTAACAATTCTAAGTCCCGACGGAGGCGAAATATGGGACAACGATTCAACCTATACCATTCAATGGGCATATACCGGCGTAGTTCCGGCCAACTCCTACCTGAACATTGATTTTTCATCCGACAACGGCAATAACTGGGAAAACATAGCTTTTCTATATTATTATGAAAATGAAAATTCATTCAGCTGGACCACGCCGCAACAGACTTCAGATTCATGCCTCATCAGGATTACTGATTACTATTACCCATTCATTACCGATGAAAGCCAGTCTGTTTTCTCCATTAAGGACATTCCTTCACCCAACATCTGCATGGTAAGTGTTGATTCTGTTTCAGGAAAGAATATTATTATCTGGAATAGAGTTGAAAGTGAGTTGATCTCGGAGTATGTTATCCTGAAGGAAGGCAATGAAGCCAATGTTTATCAGGAGATTGGAAGTGTCGCAGCAAACGGGTTTGCAAGCTTTGTTGATAATGAATCAAACCCGCGGGAAAAAGCAACCCGTTACAAATTATCATTCCGTGATTCCTATGCCAACCTTTATGGAACCGGTTCCATACATCAGACAATCCATCTTTCAATCAGCCAGGGTGTCGGGAATACCTGGAACCTCAGCTGGAATCCTTATCTGGGCTTTCCTGTTTCATCCTATACAATATACCGTGGCAGCAACCCGGCTGAAATGCAGATGCTGACAACAGTTTCGGGCAACTTTACCAGTTTCACTGATCTGAATGCCCAGGCAGGATATGTTTATTATATGATTGAAGTCATCAATCCAGGCGGCAGTTGTAACCCGGATGGTTTTAAGTCAACCGATTATAGCCGTTCTGCTTCGAACATTGCTACAAACAATATACTTGGCATCGATGATAAACTTCAAATTACCAATTTAACTGTATATC
>JAAXUD010000322.1 GCA_013336205.1 Lentimicrobium sp.
CCATACAGGGGTAATTGGCGGTGGAATAAAGCGGTTCATTTTGCGGGGTAACGGCATCAATCGCAATCCCCTGACTCTTCATTGCCTGAATATATTTCACAAAATAATCAGCATACACCTCGTAACTCGCTGGTTTTAGTTTACCACCCTTCAGACTGCCATTGGTTTTCATCCATGCCGGCGGGCTCCAGGGTGATCCCATCAGTTTGATTGCAGGAGAGAGCTGAATTATCTCTTTCAACACAGGGACCACATCATCCAGATCCTGAGCCAGTGAAAATTGTTCAAGATCATAATCTGTCTGTCCTGCCGGTAAATCGTTGTAGGTGAAATCTGACAACGAAAAATCTGAGGCACCCATTGTTAACCTCAGATAGGAAATGCCAATTCCTGTTGCAGGGTTAAAAAGGTCATTAAGCAATGTCTGGCGGGCGCCTGAACTCAGCTTATTGTTGATAAGATAAGCGGAGGAACCTGTCAATGCAGCGCCATAACCTTCCACTTCCTGAAAGCGGGTGGAAGTATCCAGACTTATAACCGGGAAATTGGCAGAAGCCACCGGCTTGATCGTTAACCCGCCTTCTTTGCTGAAGAGTTTGCTTTTATCACCCCGGGTAAGATAAACCTGCGCTTTGGAAGTGATAACTACCGGAGGGTCGTCCGGATCAGGATTGTCCTTTCCGGCGCAACTTATCAGGGTAACAAGCATTCCGATGGTCAGGAATATTCTAACGGGAAAGCGGAATGCCGGAAATTTTTGAAAGATATTTTTCATATTATATAAGTTGAGACGCGATGCATCGCGTCTCAACGTTATTCGTTCAACTTATGATAATGAGAAGCAATGCATCGCTTCTCATTAACGATTCTGACTGATTATTTAGTATCCCGGATTCTGGACAAACAATTCATTTTTATCCATTTCCGATTGTGGAATAGGCCAGAGCAAGCCATTCTGAGTCAGGTTATATCCAAAAGGTGAACCATCGGATCCGATGGCAGCATTCGCCACTGCAATTGCCCTTCCGGTGCGTTTCAAATCATACCAGCGGTGGCCTTCGAAAGCAAGTTCGAGCCTGCGTTCCTTTTCAATAGCGAGACGCATGGCTTCCTGTGATGTAGCCGTTGTATTCGGCAAATCAACCCTGGACCGTATCTGGTTTACCAGGTTGGCAGCCCCGCTTACATCACCCAGTTCATTTAAAGCTTCTGCTTTTAGCAGGAGGATATCAGCCAAACGGATAATAATATAGTTCTGCCGGCTGGGTGAAGTAAAAACCCTGTACTTGTTAAGGAAAGGATAATATGTCTGTGGCCAGTTGGCATCCGACCATTTTCCGGTTACATCTAAGAATATGATCGAAGCATTCTTCCTGATCATATCGTTTTCATCGTCAAAGGCTTTAACCAGGTCATTGGATGGAATGTTGAACTTTTTCCAGTCTAACCCGCGGAACATGGATGCTCCCCAATTGGCATCTGTATTGGTTCCGGCATAGTTAATTTCAAAAATAGCCTCTGAAGAATTCTCATTCTCATTGTTCCACAGCATATCGTACTCCGGAAGAAGACTATATCCGCCATTGATAACCGCATCACAGTATTCCGATACTTTGCCCCAGTCGTGAGGTTCCATGGTTGCATATACTTTAGCCAGTAATGCATTGGCGGCTCCTTTGGTTGCGTATCCCTTATGCAGGTCTGTAGCTTTTACGTTGTCTTTTGCATAAACAAGATCGGCTATAATTTGCGCATAAACCTCCTCTTGTGGAACCCGCGAAGGAAAAAGTTCCGGGTAAATAATCGGTAACAGTTCAGCGCTTACGGTAGTAACTTCTATGAGTTGTAAAGGAATATCACCCCAGAGCTGAACCGCTTCAAAATACATCATAGCCCTGATAAATGAGGCTTCGCCTTTTATCTCTTTTTTTCGCTGGTCTGAAAGCCCCGGATCAGGAACCATATCCACATTATTAATTACAGCATTGGCTTTACCGATGGTTCCGTATAAATAGGCCCAATCACGGCTCACATTGCTATTTGTTGCATTTAACATGTAGTCATCGATCTGAAAATTGGCAGGGTTATCCGCTCCGGCATAGGCGTCGTCAGATTGTGCATCGCCATTCACGAAGTAGTCAAGCTCCCAATACTCATTCTTATAATCAGCGTAAACGCCTGCCAGGGCTGCTTCTACATCATTGGCAGTTTTATAAATAGTATCAGTTTCGTCCTGAATGTAGATACTATTACCACTGGGCTCCCGCTCTAAAAACTTCTCGCAGGCATAAAAAGGCACAGCAAGAAGGAGCGCAACTACAATTTTAACTATGTTTTTCATAACAGATACTTTTTTAGAATTGAACATTTAAACCAACAACCACTGACCTTGACTGAGGATAGGTTCCATAATCAACGCCCATGGAAACTGAACTCGACCCAAATGAATTTACCTCCGGATCAAATCCGGTGTATTTGGTAAACGTAAGCAGGTTCTGACCTGTTACATAAACAGAAAGGTTTTTGATCGCTTTTACCTTTGGGTTGTTACTCAAAACTGTGTATGACAGTGTCGCAGATTTCAGTCTGATGTAGGAGCCATCCTCAATAAACCGGGTTGAGTTGTAAACATTGTCAACATTTCCGCCACCGACAGCCCTGGGCATATCGGTAATGTCGCCCGGGTTCATCCAGCGATCCAACACATCAACAGATTGGTTTTTGCTATCAAACATACCTTCAAGGTCAACACGGGTTGCATTGAAAATGTCGTTGCCAAAACTGCCCTGGAAAAACAGATTCAGGTTAAACCGATCGTAAGAGAAATTATTGGTGAATCCGAAAGTAAAGTCAGGCATTCCATAACCGATTACCTTGCGGTCGCCCGGATCAAAAATATCGTTGCCATTCAGGTCGCTGTAAATAATATCGCCGGTTTCCGGGTCAACACCTTCTGAAACATAGCCATAAAAAGCGCCCAAAGGCAGGCCAACCTGAAGGATATTCACATCCTGGTTGTTGCTGTAAATACGGCCAAAGAAGTAAACCGGGGTGTATTCAAGTTTTGTAACTTCATTTCTGTTGAATGACATATTGAAGTCAGTTGACCACTTGAATTTTTCCTTGTCAAAATTGATGGTACTCAGGTTAAACTCTAGTCCTTTGTTTACAATCTCGCCGGCATTTGTTTGAATGGTATTCACAGGCAGAGAGCTGGTTAACTGAACATTGAGCAATACATCTGAAGTTTTTTTGTAGTAAGCATCAAAATTGAAAATAAGCCGTGAATTAAACATGGCAAGGTCAAAACCAATGTTTGTTTGTGCAGTAGTCTCCCAGCGAAGATCAGGATTTCCCAGTGAGGATTGATATGAACCAGGGCCTGACAACGGATCGGTTGGATCGCGGCGATAGTATGACGTCAACGCATAACTGGCATAATCAGAGATTCCTTCCTGGTTGCCATTCTGGCCCCAGCCGCCACGGATTTTCAGGTCGTTGATCGCACTTAAGCCTTGCATAAAACTTTCCGATGAAATGCGCCAGCCTGCTGAGAAGGATGGCATTGTTCCCCAGTGGTTTGCCAGTTTTGAAGAACCGTCCTGGCGGAGGGAGGCAGTGAGGTAATATTTATTGTTGTAATCGTAAGTGGCACGGCCAAAGAAAGAAACCAACGCCCACTCACTTTGCCAGGTTCCCCCGGTATTTATTTGATTGGCAGCCCAGATTGTGGTAACCAGGGTGTCATCCGGAAAGTCAACGCCTTCAATATAGGTTCCGTTTCCGGAATATTCCTGTAAACTGGAGCCAGCCAATGCGGTTATTGTGTGCTTGTTAAATTTAGCAGAATAATCCAGGGTGTTTTCCAGCAACCATACATTGGTGTTCGTTTTATCTGAACGGCCTATCCCATGATTCTGGCGACCATAGTTTGTCATGAAAGGGTCGAGGTAATAATCATACTGATGAATTGAATTGTCAATTCCAGCCCTGGATTTGAAATGCAGGCCTTCCATTAATCTGATATCCGCATATACATTTCCGAAGACTTTATTATCCTTTGATTTCTGGTCGGCACCTTGCATATAAGCCACCGGATTTTCCCAGGAGGGTTGGAATGGATTGGGTGCGTAAATCCGCTCCACATTGTCATTGAACCAGTCATCTCCGCCCTTTTCCTGGTATACACTCAGGAAAGGAGGTGTATTCAGGGCACTCATAATAACCCCGCCCCTGCCCGAACTTGAATTGTCGGGCGTGTCTTTGGTATTAATCGTAAGTATGCTGACACTTGTTCCGATTTTCAACCAGGGACGAACTTCATTATCGAGGTTTACCCTTACCGAATAGCGATCGAAACGTGCGGGAGCCACCATCCCTTCTTCACTCAGGTAACCGCCGGAAACAAAGTACTTG
>JAAXUD010000860.1 GCA_013336205.1 Lentimicrobium sp.
ACTGCCAGTCCATTGGCAACCGCGTACCTGAAAATTTCCTGGCGCACATCGGTATCTTTGGCAGATTCTAACAACCAGGTGTTGCCCTGCATTTTTTTTACATTGATCACGCCTTTTATTGTTTTTAATCCGGTTTGTTTTGCTTCCTGATCAAATTCTACCACAACCTGTTCCGAATTTGCGGCACTGCTGAGCAGGTGCCCGGTGCTGTCGTCGGCCACAATTTTTCCCTGGTTAATAATAATGGCTCTGCTACAGATGGCTTCAACTTCCTGAAGAATATGGGTTGAAAGCATAACGGTTTTTTCCTTTCCGATTTCGGAAATCAGGTTGCGAATTTCAATCAACTGGTTTGGATCGAGTCCTGAGGTGGGTTCATCCAGGATCAGCACTTCCGGATTGTGAATCATAGCCTGGGCCAGGCCAACCCTTTGACGGTATCCTTTTGACAGTGCCCCGATCTTTTTTCCTTTCTCAGGCATCAGACCGGTAGTGTCCATTATTTCCTGAACCCTTTTAGCGGTGTTTTTCCCCAATTGGTGAATTCCTGCCACAAACTCCAGGTATTCTTTGATATACATATCAGTATACAGCGGATTGTTCTCCGGAAGGTAACCGACTTTTTTACGGACTTCCAGAGATTGTTCCCGGATATCAAACCCATAAACACTTACCTCTCCGGATGTTGGGGGTATAAAACAGGTAATAATTTTCATCATGGTGGATTTACCAGCGCCGTTAGGGCCAAGTAAACCCACAATTTCGCCCGGTTTTATGCTGAAGGAAACATGGTCAAGCGCCAGTTGTTCACCATAACGCTTGCTGATATTGGAAACTGTAATTGACATGGAATAGGTTCTAAATTAGTGGTGCAAAGTTAGGAAGAAATAAAGTGTAGATTGCGTCAGGCCTTTGCTTTCACACAACTGTTAACTCACTTTATCAATTCAATCGGAAATGCCTGAAGTCAATGTAAATATAACGAGTGATGGATTTTTCCTTTATAAATGGAATACTTACCAAGCAGGATTAAAAATTGTAAAAAATAAACATGCAAGGGAGGCGGTACTAATCATAGAAGCAGGATCAGTGATTTAATAAATATATTTTGAGCAAGGAAATAGAATCGGGGCAGCTTTTATTGCGGTATCTTGAAAATAGCTTTTATAAGTAAAGGTTCAGGCGAACTGTTTACTGCAATTTTTTTATAACAGCCTTATTTATCAACAATTTATTGTTTACAAATTTGGTTAATCAAAATTTTACCTATACCTTTGCACCCCTCTTAGGAATAAGTATATCCGTGAACGGCCGTAACCTGAAACGTGAAACGCTTGTCTCTCTAAAGGACCACGCCGTAAGCACCTGAATCTCATGCCCGTGAATCAGTTGTCTGGACGGTTGTTTTATTTTTTCAATAAAAAATATTCAACAAATGAACACATTAAGTTATAAAACTTTGTCAGCAACACCAGCTACAATTCAGAAGAATTGGGTACTGGTTGATGCAGATGGACAGACGCTGGGCCGTTTGTCAAGTAAAGTTGCCAACATCATCAGGGGGAAGTACAAAACCAATTTTACTCCTAACCTCGACTGTGGTGACTACGTAATTATTATTAATGCTGAGAAGATTAAACTCACGGGCAAAAAACTGACTGATAAGGTTTATGTCCGTCATACAGGTTACCCTGGTGGTCAGCGTTTTGCAACTCCCTGGG
>JAAXUD010000031.1 GCA_013336205.1 Lentimicrobium sp.
TTCATAATAAATTTTTCAGGATTTTGCCCCTGGGTTTTGATATTTATCACTATACCCGCCCTAAAGGACGGGCCTATTGAAAATGGAATTAAAAATTTAAACAGCCTCTGAAGGTTGATAACTATTCTTTGAAAAGTATCAATGGAAAATTGATTAACGACAACTTAACCTTAAACTAATAACTATGGCTTTTTGTGGAAATTGCGGATCACGCCTCAAGGATGGCGCAATGTTTTGTCATGAATGCGGTTCGCGGCAGGATGCAGGTGCAGCACCTCCCATGCAGCAAACCATGCAGAATCCGCCGGTTAATCCTGCACCGGCCTACCAGGCGCCTCCACCTCCGGTTGCTGCCTTGCCGGCTTCAATTAAATTCAGCATTGAAGAAAAGGAAATGTTGAAAATGGTGAAAGTGGAGATGCAGAATGCGACTTTCCGCTGCGAATCGGGCGCTATGTATTATATGCAGGGCAATCTGCAGCTGGAGTCGAAAATGCCATCTGCAGGTGGATTGCTCAAGTCGATGGTAACAAAGGAGACTGCCTTTAAACCTACCATCAGCGGTACAGGCACTGTTTACCTTGAACCCAGTTTTGGCGAATTTACCATTCTTGAATTGAAGAATGAACAATGGATTCTTGATAAAGGAGCCTATTATGCCTCCGAAATGGGCGTGGAAGTTGGCATGTGGACCAATAAAGCCATCAGCGGATTCTTTTCGGGAGAGGGCTTCTTTCAAACACAGGTTTCCGGAACCGGAAAAGTGATCGTGGTTTCTAACGGCCCCCTGGAAGAAATAATTCTGAACAATGACCGCCTGGTTGTTGATGGATCCTTTGCTGTGGCGCGTACTGCCGGCATTGATTTTACCGTTAACAAGGCAACCAAAGGTCTATTCTCCTCCTGGACATCGGGTGAGGGCATCGTCAATACCTTTACCGGAACAGGCAAGGTGCTGATTGCCCCGGCTGCCAACCGGTATATCACCCTGACAAATTACCTGGGATCGATTTACCGCCGGGTGATTGCGATCAAAAACAATTAGAGGCAATCTCATTGCTTATTTTATTTCCAGAATTGAGCGATTTTACAAAGGGAATCGCTCAATTCCGGCTATTCAGGTAAAACCTTAATAAACAGAGCTTTAAAAATCTGGAATGCCTGAGATTTCAGGCTGAAAATAAATTTAGTCAGCATATTCTGCGCTTTGAAAATGGTTTTTTTAAATTCACCCGGTTTCTTGCAATTCGGGGCTTTAGCCCTCGATATTTCGCATATAGCCCTGATGCTTTTTATTGCATTCGGCTGGCTTGTGCCTCATTTGCGTAAAACACACCTGATTGTTGTGCTGCTTACCGGCAGTTCCTGGCTGATTTTTTCAAATGGAAACGGAATTGCGAATTGCATACTCACGGATTGGCATTACCAGGTCCTGAGAAAGCTGGGGGAAGCAAAACTACCTGAGACCTATGCCCAGTATGTTTTACAAAGGTTAACCGGTTTAACAATCCAGAAAAATCTAGCCATGTCAGTTACCCGCTCAGGCTGGCTGATTTCGCTTATTCTATCTTCAGTAATGGCGTGCAGGGAACATGGGCAAGCCCGAAAATTAAAGTGCATCAATAGCCAATACCCGCAAGACTGATTTACCAGACAACAATGATTAAAAATTCAGCCGCTATTTTTCCCGGAAAGTAATTTTCCACATTCCGCGAAAATCACCCTCTTTATATCCGTTAGCTAAGTCGTTTGGGTATTTTTGCCGAATGACTTCAAGGGTTTTGGGGGCAATATTTTTCCCTTCATCCCCATGACAGTTGAGGCATGCCGCCATGGCAATCTTGATGGGTTTGTAATAAATGTTTTCACCATTTTCACTCACAAACAGAGGCTTAGCTGCATTTGAAGCACTCAACTTCAATAAAACGGCCGCATCATTTTCGTTTGGTTTATTGGCCGGATTGCGGTATTTATCCGAAATCCGCTGAATCCGGCAATTGTATTTTTCTGATAATGAGTCCGTCAGTGGCATGGCGCGTTCGTTGCAAAAGGTCACCGCATAAACTGGTCCGCCTGCTTTGGTGGCCTGCATCACATTCTGAAGGAGGACTTCCTGCATTGCAGTGGCAATTGAATCGCCCCTTTGCATGAAAGCCAGTGTGTCAATGTTATTTCCGGCAACGGTACTTTGCTGCTGTTTAGGATTGCAGGAGGCTAAAAACAAAATGACCAGAAATGATAATGCTTCAATCGTAAGAGTTTTTTTCATCATGATATGGTTTTAATTTCGCCTCCTGCTGACTAATCCGGTATAAAAGAAGAAAAGGTAAAAAACAAAAAACGAGAGTATATTCACAACCAGGATCGCCATAAACGCGCTTCCGAAAATAAACAATACGGAGAATAAAAGTAACACAATATTGGCCATCAGAGCCTTTGCAAATGCGTTGAGCCGAAGCTGATCAATACCCTCAACTTCCTTTTTCTCTTTCGAGAAAATAATCAGGCCAAGCCCGGAAATGAGCAACAACATAATCAGTTCATCGGCAAAATTTGTCCTGAATACTTCCAGGGTTTTGGTTTCCAGAAAAACGGAATACACGGCAAATACAGGTATTTTAAACCTGAAATCGAACCAGAAGTATGTAATCAACAGGATAACCCCCAAGGTAGTCACAAGGAGACCAACAACTTTCCAGCGAAAGGACAACAGCAGATTGTTCATCAAATAATTGAATCAGGAATGTTGGTTTAACCTGAATGATATTTCCAGGTATTAAAAATTAATTCTCCGTGCTTGAATATACCGGGAATGTCACACTGGTAGCATCATCGAAGTCAACTTTAACCCCAACCAATCCAAATCTGTGGTTTGCGATGTAGGTAAATTTTTCAACACCCCCGCCTTTCATGTCAAGCGGCTCCATTTCAACCTGTATGGTTTTTATCAGGAAAAAGCCATAAGGATAGTCATCAACCCCGGTTTTGCTGACCACTTTTCTTTCCTTTCCGGTTTTGCCAATCGGGTAAGTGTCTCCGACTTTTGAATCGTATTTAACCAAAACTCCGGCTCCCGGACCTGTATGACTTTTAATTCCTTCTTTGGTCTGCTGAATTTTCATGTCGGTGATTGTCACATTGTCACCGTTGATTGTTACACCCGGGAAATTCGCAACCATGTTTTTCAGTAAGGTATTGGTAACTTTTGCAGAAGCTGTGTAGGAGGATACTCCACCCTCCAGTTTTGACACAACTGCAGAAAAGTCGCTAACGCCGGCTATTTCGGCCGAACTTGATGAAACGGTGGCCCCAATCTCACCCATTGGGGACTGGTCACCTTTTAATTCATTGTCGTCTTCCTTGTCAAGGATTTTTTCGCAGGAAAGGCAGAGAAATCCAATGGTTACGCTAAGGATAAGGATTGAGAATTTTTTCATGGGAACAGATTTTAATTTGTTTCGGTGACTTGAGTTGAAAACACAGGTAAATGTATGGCAATGAGCAATAAACCCCAAACAATCGGTGGTTTTTTTAAAACATTTTTTTTCAGATGGTTTCAGCATTTGCTGATCTTCAAAGTTTTGTTTGATTTGTTCAACTGTTTTGCTGTTTAAAAATTAAATTCTTATTGATCAATTTTTTTATCAAATATGACCATAATCCGACCTCCCCTATTCCAGTCTATTTTCCCTATTTCAAATTTTGTCGTAATTCTACCTTCTTCATTACTAACAATAACCTCACGCCATTTTAATATGTGCTTTTTAATATCTGCGTTATTCAACTTAATTAAAAAGATGAGTCTGTCATCTTTTAATTCATAGAATGGGACGTCAGTGAAAATGGCTTCCTTTTCTTCAACAGCAGTCATTCCTCTTTTAGTTTTTTTTGTTTTGGAATAAAATAATTCTCCGGAAACCATATAAGGCTCTTCGGTTGTCATTTTCCCCCTAATTTTAATAAAGAATGCTTCTTCTTCTTCTTCATTCGTACCAACGTAATTATTCAAACTCCACTTTTCCTCCCATGAAAAATTATTCCCCTGCCACGAAATCATACTTATTGGTATGTTTCTATTGTAAAACCTATAGCGCCAATTGCTAAAAGAGCCACCTTTTTCTCTATATTCCCTGCCTTCCTCAGTTGATCCTCCATTATTATCATAATCTGAGAAAAAATTCTCAGTCGCATAAAGATTACCTACTTCTGCAACTATATAGGGAAAATTAGTTCCAAGGCTAACTGATTGATAATTTGTTTTATACTCGATAATGCTACCATCTTTGGTTTCTACTTTCAGCAACAATTGAAGTTCAGCAGCGCTATTCTTTCTCCCGGGAGATATTGTTCCTGTAAATACTCCCTTCGGATCCTTAAAGCTAAAATCTGTTGATGTTTCAACTACCTCTTTCGTTTTTATATTGGTAAGAATTGCTTCAATTTTTTTAATCTGTTTACCCGGATTCGGGTCGGACGGAATGACCAGTTTCGCTGTAATGTTGTTTTTATCCATTTTATAATCTGCGATGGAAGGGCAATCGCATTTTGCCGTACTTTTCATGATCCCAAACGTCTTTTCAGCAGTTTCATATCCCCTGCTTCCGTAAAACTCTTCATGGTCCATTTCGCCCATATCAACAGTTTTGGGTCTTGGCGAAAGTCCATATCCACCCTGTCCATAAACAGGGCTGGCTCCATCATTTGCCATGTAGGCATCATCTGCTGCAAATAAACTGATTAAGTATGCTCCTTTCTCAATATCGGTTGCACCATTGTTAAAATACAAAGCCTTATTCACTATACCATACTGCTCAAGTTTTGCTTTTTTGCTTGTACTGCCGGTAAAAAAAGTGTATCTGTCGGCGTATTGCTCGGTATCGTTGAATTTCTTAAGATTGTCGTTATAAAACGCTGAACCTGAGATAAGAGAATACTCACTCTTATCTTCCATTTTAGAATTTGCAATAAAAAGCTTATCAAAATTGAATGGCTTTGTTGCTCCTCGCGAACCATTGGTCCAGCGCAAATCAAAAGATCCGGGTGTATGCATTACATAACCTTCCATCATCTCTTCAAGAAAGCTACCGTCATTCCTTACAACCAATCCATCATAAATCAGATTAAATCCTGCTGAAGCGATATAGCGCAATGTTGAAAGCGGACTACCCTGATGCGGTGAACCCCAGGTAATCAACTGCCTGAAATTCTGCAATACTTCATCTTCAAAATAACGGATGCCGGCACGTGCCACCAGACCACCCATTGAATGCGTCACTATAAAAAGATTGAAAGGCGTTTTGTTTTTTATCATTTCCGCAATCTGTGGATTGCCTTTTAAAAACTCCTTGTTGATGGCTTCCCCAAAGTCCTCTCCCAATGTTCGAAGAGGAACTATTTTGCTTTTAGTTTTAGTATTGGGCACCGGGGTAAAAATTGGACGGTAGCTGGGATAAATAAATTCGTAAAACAACGTACAATCCTCCTTATTTTCAGCAATGCCTGCGGCAGCTTTTTCAGTAACGTCGCTGTAATACTTATACATATAATTCCATAAATCCCTTTTATAGGAGAATTCCCACAGATCCTTGGTCATGGATTCTACATAACCACCCTTTTCATCTTCATTGTGGCCATGCACAAATACAACCACGTTGGCAACCGGTCTGCTACGTTTGAGTCGGTCCGGAGCTGTGGCCGGATGTCTGAAATGCCCGGTACTGCGATCTGGTATCATCTGCACCAGTCTGGGATTCTTCTCCCAGTTCACATTACCCTGAAAGGTAATTATTGAATACCTTACCTTCGCTATTTCAGCAAAGCTCTCGTGATAGCCATCCTGCGCAGAAGCTGTAGGTATGAGTGTTTTGGCAATACGCTCAAAGATATCTCCCGTTTGAGTATTTGCCGAAGCCGGAAGTGGCGCTGTATAAGGGAACAGGTAATCTATTGCTGTATAATTTCCTGCCTTATCAACGGTTACAGGTAAACATTGTGCACGGCTGTTAACAACACTCCCGTCAATACTCATCACATCACTTACCCTTACAATATTTATTGCTGATGGGTTGATCTCCCCAACTTGCGAACGTGGTATTGTAATTTCAGGCATTGAACTTTGAATGCACCCTGAGCCCCCGACTGTAAGTGTAAGCATGTAGCCACTGGTTTCTATTCCAGGCAGATTGAGTTTAATCGTATTGGTCTCCTTTTTCAGCACAACTTTAGCATCGCTTTTCAGGCCCGGAATCAATACACTGCAACTGTCGGAAAGAACAATCGACGCATCGTTCCCGGCAATCACTGTAATTTCCTTCGTTTCTTCAGTGGTTGTTCCATTCACCACCGGGTGAGCAGTGTATTCAGGCCTGATGATTTCCTCATCAATGCTTTCGATATTCCCATCTTTCAGATAAAACCAGGCAGCAGTAAAAATGCCTGCAAGCAGCACAATCAGTAAACCAGAAATAATCCAGGCCTTTTTCTTCCTCCTTTTTACCGGAGGTACAAGCCGCTGTGGCTGAGAAACCGGCCCGCCTGAAACCGGTGACTGCGAAACCGGTGGTTGATGAATCACCGGAGTTGGCAAAAGAACCGGCGCCCCACAAGCTGTGCAAAACTTCTTTCCGGGAGCAACCGTTGCTCCGCATGATTTGCAGGTTTCGCCGATTTCCAGAGGTTGTTGAACCTGTGGCACTTCCAGTTTAACGGTTTCACCACATTTACCGCAAAACTTTGCGTTTGGCTTCAATAGATTTCCGCACTTTATGCAATGACTCATAACTGTTAATATTTCAGGTCAATAGTCTGTTACAGATGATGGCCGCACTTACCACAGAATTTCGCTCCCGGCTTTAACTGATTACCACATTTCGGGCAGAATTTAAGCCTGGGCGAATCCTGAATTACAGGTGTTTGCTGTGGTTTCGGAGCATTTGGGGCCGGTGGGGCCTGGTAAACCGGTGCAACAGGCGGCGGAGGAACAGGCCCGGGAGCTAAAGTTTTTCTCCGGCGCTTCCGGCGGATTAGAAGAATGGAAGCAACCACAATGAGCAGCAGAACCCCGGTCCCTGCAGCAATTTTCTGATAAAGCGGATTCTGCCAGGGTTTCTCACCATATGATTCCTTTTCAATAGCTTCAACCGGCACTGTTACTTTTTCAGGAAGATTCTCAATCTCTGACTGTGCTTTGCCTGTTGATTCCTCCAGGGCAGCTGCACCGGTTTTCAAATTCCGGGCCGCGGCTTCATATGCCTGGCGGGAGGAGGGTGATTTCTCCTGGGCATAAGCCAGGGCGCTCACTATCAGCAATGCCAGCTCATTCTCGTATTCAATACCAGCTTTGTACATTGCGCCTGCAACCTGGGGTTGAAAGCCTTGCAGGAGAATTGTTTTCTGCTTTCCGGCCAGCAACCATGCCTGGTAAACTTTTGCTGCTTCAGCCGCCTTTGTGAGCTGGTCGATTGGAAGCTGGCTGCCTTTCAGTGAAAAATCAAGACTGGTCAAACCCGCGATCCCCGCTACGGGAATTGAAGCCGCTGAAGTTCCGGCATAAGCCGTTGTAAACAGGCTAAACTCCACTTCAGGTTCATCGAGGTAAGTAACCAATACCCCCTGATCGATACTACGGTTGGTAAAATCAAATGCCCCACGGGCTTCGCACCACAGGTTATGGTAGCGCCACAATTCCATACCAAATTTTGTTGCCGTATAAGCAGCATCGGTAACCTTGTTAAATTTATCCAGGTTCTCAAGGTGAGTTTTCACATTGGCCCAGTTGAGCGTTTTTATGTCGTAGATAATAATACCTCCTTTAACCACCACTTCCCTGAACAAGTCCCAGTCGGCTTTGTACATTTCCATATTAAAGCGGGAAGCCGCAATGTCCTGATAATAGGACCTGATATCGGTTGAACGGTCGCGCAACGCTTCCCGCAACTGGGGGTAGATGGCATGTACTTTTTCAGGTGGCTGGGCAAGAAACTTATCAATTTCGGTGCGCAATCCGGCATAAAAGCGGCGCCTTAAGGCTTCTACCACCATATCAGGGACCGGGTTGGCCTCGGAAATGGCATCTGAAATGCCCTCCGTCAGCGATTCCCAGACTGCACCCGAAACAGCATTGGCAGCCTGTCCCATCATCCGGTAATAGGCAACGGAAGCTGAGTTTTTGGCGACATCATTTGAGCTGAGCACATTTTTCTTAATTAAATCGATGATTATCCGCTTTGTGCCTGTTTTACGATCAGTGCCGGTAAGGCTGCTCCATATCCCAAGATCTATTCTCATTCCGATTTTTGCCAATGAATCACTAACCTTATCCAACCCGACTTTTTTTCCAAGATTTTCAGTGATTTTAAATTTCTCGTTGGCATACTCCCAGGCCATCCCTAGCAATGACCATCCATTTTCAATTACCTCTTTACCGGTATCATTCATAAAACGGGCTGTTCCCTTGGCGTTGGTCATCAGCATTCCGATAATATGAAGTTTCTCTTCAACGTACATGGCATCGGCGTGGTTGCCTGAACACAGCACGTTTTCCATTTTAAGCAATTGGGTAAGCACCTGTTCCTTATAGTTGAAATTATTCAAAGCCATGCCTGTAAAGCTGCCGTCATTGGAAGGCATATTGCCCGAAGCATCAGCCCCGGCTGATAAAAGCCCAAGCACTTCCGTTAGTGCGCCTGTTCTTCGGCCGGTTAAATCTGCTATTTTGGCCTGAAGCGGCTCCAGGCTCATTTTCCGGTCGTATTCGCCCATGAAAAGCCGCTTTTTACCCTCAAAATCCCTTACAATCAACTTGAATTTCCCATTCACATCCGTCAGGGCTGAGAACCCTCCCTTTTCATTTTCCAGCATCATCATAAACAGCTTTCTGTCTTTTTTGAAGTATGTGTCGTACAGCTTTTGAAATCCGGCTTTATCAAAGTTTGTGGAGCCCAGAAAAACTACCGCATCATTAACAGCGGTTTTTTTATTGGGAACCGTCAGGAAGCTTTCAGGTAAAAGGGCGTAAATACTGCTTTCGAGGTTGTAATACTCAAGTTTGGGCAGCAATACCTTGTAAGGGGCCGTTTCCATGCCGGGCTTGAGAATGTAAAGATCCTGTTCCAGCGTTTTATAAATGCACAGCGTGGTTTGGGTTGATTCTGCTTTGTTTTTGGAAGAAGTATAGTTTACTTTCAGGAAGAACAAACTGTAATTTTCGGTAAGATTTCCCGGATCCCCTCCCGGGCTTACTTCTGTTGCTTTAATGACCGGCGCTTCAAGCACAACTTCCGTGTTGCCGCTGGCATCGGTCACCGTTTGTGATGAAATTACCTTTAACTCCCTGGGAATATCCCAGGAAATGGTTTTCCCGGCAACCGGCAATCCATTCTCATCCTCGTAGTGAAACACCGCCCTGGTCCGGCTCCGGCCATCGCCCACGATTTTATCCTGGCTCAGGATGATGCCGGTTTTTTCAAATTTGAGTTCTTCAGTATCATCATTGACAGTTCCCCCGGGCACATCATTGGCTTTTCGGCCTGCATATTCAAACAGGATGGGCGGAACATACACAAACACCCCGTTTTTCGGCATCGGCATATAAGCCGATGGCATTCCCATTTCCCGGATGTTATAGTTTTCAACATAGCTGGTTTCACTTTCGGGCGGACCCAGGTAGGCTTTCATAAAACCTGTCATGCCTGCCATTTTTCCCATGGCATCGTTAAACTCAGTAAAATTTTCAGTGGTAAACAGAATGGTGTTGGCATTTTGCTCAGTGCCGCTGGCTTCACCAAAAATACCCTGCCCACCGCTGCTTATATCCAGAAACCAGTCACTCTGTCCGGTAATATCACGTCCATAATAGAGGCCGGGTATTATATTCCCGTTGGGGCTGTCGCTTTCTTTGGAAATTTCAATCTTAGCTTTTCCTTTTACCCCATTCAAATCGCAAACAATGTAAACGAAATTGTCACCCTCTTTTTGAGGAACCAGCGCCACCGGATTAAGGCCTTCTTTAAAGGTTTCCATGGCAATTTCGGTAGCGAGTTTCTGATTTGCCTGATAATCAGTTGAACCTGCAGACCTGCCGATAAATTTCTGCATGAATTTAAACAGGAAATATACCATGCGTTGCGACGACTTTATGGGTGTGCCAAACATAGGAGCTGTAAATTTTACAAGGGCTACCCCATTTTGCATCGTCACTTCTGTTTCATCAAGCACGCCGGAGCTTATTCCTACCTTGACCTTTCCTGATTTATTGGTAAGAACTTCTCCATCCTCATTCCGGGCAGTAATAACAATAGTGGTATAATCGAGGCCATCGCCGGGCATAAGCGGTTTGCCCGGCTGCACATTCAGTTTAAAGGGATCCTGCGCCAATCCGGAATACGACAGAATAACCAGGATAAAGATTGAAAGTAGTTTTCTCATGGCCGTCAGTTTTCAAAATATTCGGGAATGGTATTATATTCCTTTTCAACAGCTGATTTTTTGGGCATCCCCTGATACCAGTAATAACCTACAATACCAATAGCAACCGCTACAAATACCAGTATTATGACAAGACATCCAAAGCAACAACCTTTTTTCTTTTTCCTGACGGGAGTACCGCTAGCATTTACCTCATTTTCAGGCATAGTGAATATTTTTCCGTTATAACTCTATTAAGATTGACCAGCAATTGAAAATTCAAATAAATAGTAACCACGCTCCTCTGGAAAAACTTCAGTCGGAGATCTGAATTCACATGGAGTAAGCGAATTAAAAAATCACCATCAGTATTTAAGTTTGAAAGATACAATAGGTTGCTAAATTGTGCAACTGACTTAGAATTATTTCTGCAGACAAATTCATTAATAAGATAACCCGACAGATTCCTGCATTTTTAAGCCAATTTTAATTCAGCAATAATTAGCGCCCTATATCATTGATAACCTGTCTCTTGCAAATTTGACATTTGATTTCACACAAACAGGCACTGTTAATTATTTTGTTGATATACTGATACTTAACGATATAAAATTTTTATGTGAAGTTCTTTCTTTTTGTTTGCTAATTGAATAATTTGTTTCTTTGCACCCTCAAACCAAAAAAGGAGAAAAAATGTCAGACATTGCAACAAGAGTTAAAGCTATCATAGTTGATAAGCTTGGCGTTGATGAAAATGAAGTTACTCCCGAAGCAAGTTTCACCAACGATTTAGGTGCAGATTCTCTGGATACCGTTGAACTGATCATGGAATTCGAAAAAGAATTCAACATTGCAATCCCAGACGATCAGGCTGAAAAAATCGGTACAGTAGGTGACGCAGTAGCCTACATTGAAAACAACACTAAATAAGGGATTCCCTGAATGAAGTTAAGACGAGTAGTAGTAACCGGACTAGGTGCACTTACTCCATTAGGCAATACTGTTCCTGAGACATGGAATAGTTTGATTAATGGAGTAAGCGGCGCTGACCGTATTACACGGTTCGATGCAGAAAAGTTTAAAACTCAGTTTGCATGCGAAGTCAAGAACTTTGATCCTTTGAAGTATTTCGACAGGAAAGAAGTTCGCAAGTACGATCTCTACGCCCAGTTTGGTATGATCAGTTCTGATGAAGCAATTGCGGATGCAGGCCTGGTAACCGAAAAACTTGACCTCAACCGGATTGGTGTAATCTGGGCTTCCGGTATTGGTGGCATTTCTACCTTTCAGGATGAAGTCAGTGATTTTGCCAAAGGCGATGGAACGCCAAGGTTCAATCCTTTCTTTATTCCGAAAATGATTGCCGACATTACTGCCGGCCACATCTCTATCAAACATGGATTCCGTGGGCCCAATTTTGCCACTGTTTCTGCCTGTGCTTCTTCAGCCAATGCCATAATTGATGCGTTCAATTATATCAGGTGGGGAAAAGCAGATATGTTTGTTTGTGGAGGCTCAGAAGCAGCAGTGAATGCCCCCGGCGTTGGTGGATTCAATGCGATGCATGCGATTTCAACCCGAAACGATGATCCCAAAACTGCATCCCGCCCATTTGATAAAGACCGCGATGGCTTTGTCCTTGGCGAAGGTGCCGGCGCACTCATCCTTGAAGAACTTGAACATGCAATCTCCCGTGGAGCCAAAATTTATGCTGAAGTTGTAGGAAGTGGCCTTACCGCCGATGCCTTTCACATGACAGGCCCTCATCCTGAAGGTGACGGTGCCCGCAGAGCTATGGCAATTGCACTTGAGGAGTCGGGTCTCAGACTTGCTGATATTGACCATATCAATACCCACGGCACCTCTACCCCACTGGGCGATATTGCTGAAATAAAAGCAGTAACCAACCTTTTTGGCGAACATGCAAAAAATATTA
>JAAXUD010000861.1 GCA_013336205.1 Lentimicrobium sp.
TGTCGATTGCCAGTAAGTTTGAAGTTGCGGAATAGTTTATCCCTCTTACAATATAGGAATACATGTTTCCTGAAGAAACTGAAACAAGTTCTTTGGCTTTTAAATCAAACAGGTTAATGGTTCCGGGTAATAATGTATCCTGTTTTTCAACTAAAAAGTCGTAAACTTTAAATACCCCTTCTTTTAAGGAAAAAGATTGGGCCGTTAAAGGGTTTTTCAATTCTATATTTATATTATCAAAAAGTATTCTGCCTATACCGACTTTAAGAGGTGAAATTATTGGTGGTCTTGCTTTCCCTGAAAACGGAATATTACCATTGATGATGCTGTTTGAAATGGTTACTGATCTTATGTGAATATCATGCCTGAATATGGCTTTTAAAACGTTGATGCCATTGAATTTTACGGACCCGATTTCTGCATTCAATTCCTGATCATCTTCATTCACCTGCTTTGAGTCAATTGTAATACCTTTTAGTTCCAGTCCTGACTTAGCTATAGAAATATTAACCTTGTCTGTTTTAACAATGTAATTATTATTCCCTTTATTCAATTCTGCATCGATTTTTTTCCCGATCCAGGGTTCAATAAAAATTGCTGCTACAAATTCTGACAGTAGTACAAGCGTAATAATCACGACCAGTATTTTAAAAAATATTTTCTTCTTCATGATATAGTAAATGATTGAAAAAAGAGGTTGAAAAGATACATCAACTTGTTTCAGGAATCCTTACACAATTCCTGCTAAGTGTTACATCATTCACGCATCAGCTCTTCATACCCATATTTTGCACTGGTATAAATCCATTCACATGGCCATGGTTTAAGCTTAGTGTTTTGAAAGCCGGAAGGGATTAATACACTTCAAACAGATGTGTGAATCATGTAACTTTTTTCCAAAGTTATGTAACACTTGCGGGTATCACGAGAATTAACTTTGAGGAATACCAATAAATAAAAATAATGCCAATTCTGACTGTTTTAATTGTATTAATTGTTGCAGGGGTAATACTATACATCGTCAACAATTACATCCCAATGGACGGAAAAATTAAAAATATCCTGAATGTTGTAGTTGTCCTTGTTGTTATCGGATGGCTTCTCAAAATATTTGGGGTTTTCACCTATCTGAAGGACATTAATATTTAAAACATGAACAATCTATTCAGAGGCCTGTTGTCAGGATACGGAGCATGGAAATTAGGAGGCGGCTGTTTCGGAACCATAGTAGTCTTTTTAGTCATCTGGTTCGTACTTGGAAAATGCAGCTGACAAGAGTCCTCATGTACTCACCCCAACCCTGCAGGCTGGCTCCTTCGCTAAAACAGCCCACTGGGCTGTTTCTTAACGCTCGGCCCGCTCTCTGCTTCGCAAAGAGGGGCTAATATCAACAATAAAAACCATACAAATTGAAAAAAACAATTCTCACCTTGACTGTAATGACTCTTTTGGCAGGAATTATCTTTGCCGGCTACCGGTCATCGAATCAAAAGGGAAAAGCTGCCCAGGCTAATATGCTAATGGTGGAACAAGATTTGAATTTGCCGAAAAAAGAGGGAAACACAGTTGCACAAAAACCCGTAAACGATGAAGAGTGGTTGACATTCAAGAACGAGTCAGAACTGAAAATCAGGGATCATGAAGTCCGTATCAATGAATTAAAAATAAAAGTGAAAACCCAGGAGGAATTATTTGATGCACCCGCAAGGAAAAAGATCGC
>JAAXUD010000323.1 GCA_013336205.1 Lentimicrobium sp.
GGGGTATTTTTATCACCCACGACCATATTGATCATATAAAAGGCCTGACTATCCTCACCCGTAAACACAATATTCCTGTTTATTGCACCGAAGGTACCTGGAAAGGCATATTAAGAAACCGTGCTACATTTGACACGGAGCCAACAATGTACAGAATGGTGACTCCGGGTGAAATTATCCGGATTGCCGGGTTTTCAGTGGAGGCTTTTCCTGTTTCACACGATGCCCACGATGCAGTGGGTTATCATATTGCAAACTCAGCGAAAAGCATAACCATCGCAACTGACCTTGGGTTTATTGGCGATCAGGCGGCACATTACCTGAGCAAAGCGGATGTGATGGTCATTGAATCCAACTATGATCAGGAGATGCTGCTCAACGGCCGTTATCCGGATAGTCTGAAACAAAGAATTCATGGCGAAATGGGGCATATGTGCAACGCGCATACCGCTGACTTTATCGCAGACAATTACCATCCGCGTTTGTCCCATATCCTGCTCAGTCACCTTAGTGCCGAAAACAATACCCCCGAAAAGGCACTTTTTACCCTGACTGATACCTTCACAAAAAAAGGTAGACAGATCAGACCTGAAACAATCATAAAGGCATTGCCAAGAGGTTCAAGGTCCGAATTGTTTGTGATAGAGTAAAGCCATCCGATGCAAGTGAATGTTTGATTTTCTTATCTGACTTCTGATCAGTAAATTTCAAAAATTGTGTGACTTTTTTGTACGCAATCATTTCAACTTTTATCAGCATTAAAGGTTTTTAAAATATTATTTAGAATAATTCTATGTAATATTCTGAAATTAATTGTATTTTTGCCCCAGCAATTAAGCCTCCTTTCACAAGGTAGTTTGATTTATAAAGAAGAGTGGAGAGATTAGGCTCTGTGAAACTCTAGCAACCCCGGATAACCGAAAGGTGCTAATACCTAATCTGCCCAAAGGCGGAGATAATAAATTAAAAACTATGAAAACAAACTGCATCAGTCTTCTTGTTTGTCAGAAATCCGTTTCCGGATTCCAATTTTTATTAAGTCCCATCTCCCCGGTTGCGTTCATGCGAATGCGCTAAGATAAGTCTGTACTTTACCGACTTATCGCCCATTTCAGTTTTCCCGGCTTGTCAGGCTGCGTTGGCATTTCCATAACCGGACCAACCTGAACTCTCTGATGGTGGCCGGCATCCAAAATCATAAACAATTCCAGTTTCTTTAACGATGAGCCGTTTTGCCAAACTGCTAAATTACTCATGAACAACAATGAATTCCGGGCCTGTCGCGTATTTGCATTTCGCGAAAGCCTTTATCAAACCAGATTAACAACTTAAAAATCAAAAAAACATGAATCAACATATCCTAAAATTTGAAACACTACAGGTACATGCAGGTTATGAACCGGAGGCTACCACCCTTTCGCGCGCAGTACCCCTTTACCAAACCACTTCCTACGTATTCAGGGATTCAAAACATGGCGCTGATTTGTTCGCCCTGAAAGAGTTTGGGAATATCTATACCAGGCTGATGAATCCGACTACCGATGTGTTTGAGAAACGTGTTGCCGCACTTGAAGGCGGTGTTGCCTCCCTGGCGGTGGCCTCCGGCCATTCTGCGCAGTTCGTGGCGCTCAGCACCATTCTTGAACATGGTCAGAATTTTATTTCATCCCCATTTCTTTATGGTGGTTCTTACAATCAGTTCAAAGTTTCGTTCCGGAATTTCGGGATCGAAGCCAGGTTTGCCGAATCACTTGACGTTCATAGTTTTGAAAAGCTGATCGATGACAATACAAGGGCTATTTATCTGGAAACTATCGGAAATCCCGGATTTAACATTCCTGATTTTGAGGAATTTTCTGCTTTGGCTGCCAGGTATGGCATTCCGATCATTGTCGACAATACTTTTGGAGCTGCCGGCTTTCTTTGCCGCCCCATTGAACTTGGGGCTCACCTTGTCGTTGAATCGGCCACCAAATGGATTGGCGGGCATGGTACAAGCATGGGTGGTGTAATTACCGATAGCGGGAAATTCAACTGGGGCAACGGGAAGTTTCCACAGTTTACCGAACCTTCAGAAGGATATCATGGCTTGCGTTTCTGGGAAGCATTTGGCGAAAAGTCTCCTTTTGGTAACATTGCCTTTATAATAAAAGCACGGGTTGAAGGGCTGCGCGACTGGGGACCCGCTATAAGTCCGTTTAATTCGTGGCAATTGCTGCAGGGGCTGGAAACGCTCTCGCTCAGGATGGAAAGGCATGTTCAGAATACACAGGCCCTGGCAGAATGGCTTGCCTCACATCCCAAAGTCGAACAGGTTAATTATCCGGGTTTGCCAAACTCACCGCATCATCTGCTGGCTAAAAAATACCTGAGAAATGGCTTTGGCGGGGTGCTTTCCTTCGCATTAAAGGGCAATCTGGAAAAAACGGTACTCTTCGTCGATAGCCTCAGGCTTGTCAGTCACCTGGCCAATGTTGGCGATACCCGAACCCTGATTATCTTACCTGCTGCTACTACCCATCAACAACTTTCGCCGGAAGCGCAGCTTAAGGCCGGAGTTTTGCCAAACCTGCTCAGGGTTTCAGTGGGTATCGAACACATCGACGATATTAAAGCTGATTTTGAACAGGCATTTTCCAAAATATAAATCATTAGTATGAATCAACCTTTATTATATAAAAGTGATCAGCCACTGAAACTGGAAAGTGGTGTTGAACTTCCTGGGATTGAAATTGCCTACCATACTTATGGAACGTTTAATCCATTGAAGAACAATGTTGTGTGGATCTGCCATGCCCTCACCGCAAATTCTGATGCGGAAGAATGGTGGCCCGGGGTAGTCGGGGAAGGTTGTATCTTTAATACGACCGATTTTTTTATTGTCTGCGCCAATGTGCTTGGTTCCTGCTATGGCACCACGGGACCGGCGTCCATCAACCCCAAGACCGGAAAAGCATGGTACCTCGACTTTCCGGCTATTACAACCCGTGATCTGGTATCAGCCCATGAACTGCTAAGGGTTCACCTGGGTATTCAGCAGATTCATACAGTCACCGGTGGTTCAATCGGAGCCCATCAGGCGATGGAATGGGCAATGTTCAGACCTCAGTTGTTTCAGCACCTGATTGTAATCGCTGCCGGTGCATTTTATACGCCCTGGGGTGTCGCTTTTAACGAATCGCAGCGATTGGCGCTGGAGGCAGATATCAGCTTCCGCAACCAGGCCGGAGATGCAGGTCAGGCAGGCTTGCTGGCCGCCCGTTCCATTGCATTGCTCAGCTATCGCAATCATGCAATTTATAATAAGACGCAGGCCGATGATCCTGAAAAAACTTCAGATTTCAAAGCTTCTTCCTACCAGCGTTACCAGGGCTTAAAACTGGTGAAGCGGTTCAACGCTCATGCTTATTATGTTCTGCTCAACACGCTTGATTCCCACAATGTTGGCCGCGGTCGCGGTGGTCCCGAAAGGGCATTGGCAGCCGTAAAGGCAAAGACACTGGTAATCGGCATCAGTTCTGATTACCTTTTTCCGGTTGAGGAACAGCAGTTTCTTGCCAATCATATTAACCATGCCGTTTACGCCGAAATTGATTCGCTTTACGGACACGATGGTTTTTTGGTGGAAGCAGCAAAGCTTTCGACCACAATCCGAAATTTTTACAACAACTTAAACAACTGAAAAATGCAAAATAACATCAAAATAGGAATGTTTGGTTACGGATGCGTCGGTCAGGGCCTTCACGATGTTCTTCTGAACAGCCGGGGCTTTCGCAGCGATATCAAACGAATTTGTATTAAAGATCCGTCAAAACCCAGGCGGATTGAAAAGCATCATTTTACGATTGACCGAAGCGATATTCTGGATGACCCGGAAATCAACCTTGTGGTTGAGTTGATTAATGATGCGGATGAAGCCTATAAAATTGTGAAAACTGCCCTTCAAAACGGAAAAAATGTGGTTACCGCCAACAAACGAATGCTGGCGCATCACCTGCCTGAGCTCATCGCCCTTCAGGAAAAGCACAAGGTCTCCCTGCTATATGAAGCTGCCTGCTGTGGCTGCATCCCCATTATCCGCAACCTGGAAGAGTATTATGACAATGAATTGCTTTTCTCGGTCAGCGGAATTTTTAACGGTTCCTCCAACTATATTTTATCGAAAATGTACAATGAGGGACTGGATTATCATACAGCCCTGAAACAGGCACAGGACCTCGGGTTCGCCGAAACCGATCCTTCACTGGATGTAGAAGGCATTGATGCCCGAAACAAACTGGCCATTATTACCGGACATGCGTATGGTTTGTTTCTTGATCCCGGCGAATTTTTCCACAGCGGTATATCAAAAGTATCAGTACACGATCTTCAGTATGCGCGAGAAAAAGGATATAAGCTTAAACTGGTTC
>JAAXUD010000862.1 GCA_013336205.1 Lentimicrobium sp.
GCGATGATTGCCGGAAATACAGATTGCCGGGGAGTAACATCGCTTTAGTACTGATGCTTTTCACTCCGGATGCCTACCACCTGGCAGTAAGCCTGGCCTGTCTTATACTGCTGCTTTTCAGCCTGCATAATGTGATGAATCTCTATGGTAAGCAGCATCCTTTCAATCTGGTAATGAATGCAACCGTAGCGATTTCCATTGCATCAATGATATCGCCTCCTGTGATTGTTTTCATTTTTTTTGTCTGGCTAGGCTTCTTCACTTTCCGGGTAAATTCATGGAGGGAATGGGCAATATCGCTGATGGGCCTGACCCTCCCCTATTTCTACCTGATTTTGATGTACTTATGGAATGACAACTTGTTGTACGCTTTCAAAATCTATCAGGATCTGATCAGAAATTTTAGTTTCACCATACAGCAACCTTCTCCCCTGGAGTTTATTACACTTGGACTTTTCACTTTCCTGGCAATTATTTCAGGAATGCGTTTTCTGGCCGATGCCAGCGAAAAAGTTATCAGTATCAGAAAAAAAATGTGGGTGATCAACCATTTTACCTTTGCCGGAATCGGGGCGGTTTTGCTTTCCGGCAATGCCTTTTTGTCAATGCTTCCTTTTGTTTTTATGCCTGCTTCGGCCATGATTGCCCATGCTGTTGCTAATGGCCGGCGAACATGGATTCATGATATACTTCTTGTTTTATTGATTGCAATGGCGGTTTTTACCAGGCTTAATGTATAGATGCTTCAGCTGTCTTTCTCAAATACTACAATTATTGAAGCCGGAGCCGATGAAGCCGGGCGCGGATGCCTTGCCGGGCCTGTTTATGCCGCTGCAGTTATCCTGCCAGCCGGCTTTAGGTGTAATGAATTAAACGATTCAAAAAAACTGACCGAAAAACAGAGAAATAACCTCAGGTCAATCATCGAAAAGGAAGCTCTTGCATGGCATGTTGCCTCGGTAAGCGCAGGTGAAATAGACAAAATAAATATCCTCAATGCCTCTTTTCTGGCAATGCACCTGGCTATCAATGAATTAAAAACCATTCCTGAATTGCTGCTGATTGATGGAAACCGCTTTAAAACCTACCCTGGCATTCCTCACAAATGCATTATAAAAGGCGATGGAATTTACATGTCGATTGCAGCAGCATCTATTCTGGCAAAAACACACCGCGACGAACTGATGCAGCAGCTACATCAGCAATATCCTGAATACGGGTGGAACAGGAACAAAGGCTATCCAACAGCAATGCACCGGAATGCCATCCTTAAATACGGACAAACTGAATGGCACCGAAAAACCTTCAGGGTTAGCGAACAACTCCGCCTCGATCTGAAGTGATTCAGGCCTGCATGAGGTGAGAAATTAAAATCAACAGAAAATTGTTTGATAACTATCAGAATTGCAGACCGCTCTGTGTCCTTTTTATTATTACCAGAGGTTATTCTGATTTAAAGTCTGCTAATTCGTAGTTTGCGCTTCGTCCCCCTTCATCAGTTTGTTTCAAAATGCCTTTTTCTACAAGGTCTTTTATGTCCCGTAAGGCAGTGTCGGTAGAGGTTTTGACAATTGTAGCCCATTTTGAGGTTTGTAGTTTTCCTTCAAAATCGTCGAGGAGTTTGTTAAGCATTAAGCGTTGGCGTTCGTTGATGGGTGTGTGTTCGTGTAATTTCCAAAACTCAGCTTTACGCAATATTTTCTGTGTGGTGTTTTCAGT
>JAAXUD010000324.1 GCA_013336205.1 Lentimicrobium sp.
AAAAAGAATGTCACAGTGGTCGCCATCAACGACCTGACTGACCCTCACACCCTTGCACATCTATTAAAATACGATTCAGTTCATGGGAATTTCCCGGGAACTGTTTCGGCGGGCGCGGATTATCTGATTGTTAACAAACGAACAATCAGGGTTTTTTCGGAAGCTGAGCCGGGTGCCATCAATTGGGGAAAACTGGGTGTTGATGTTGTAATTGAGTCAACCGGGAAGTTTACCGACAAGGCTTCAGCAATGAAGCATGTAGAAGCCGGAGCTCGTAAGGTCATCATTTCGGCCCCGGCCAAAGCCGATCATGACGATGTTAAGTACGTGGTTTTAGGCATTAATGACCATATTATTGATAAGAATGATGTGGTGATATCCAACTCTTCCTGCACAACAAATTGTGTGGCACCGATGATTAAGGTACTTGACGATAACTGGGGGATTCAGGAAGGGTTTATTACCACCGTGCATTCCTATACCCGCGATCAAAACCTGATAGATGCGCCACATACAGATCTGCGCAGGGGCAGGGCGGCAGCATACAGCATAATTCCCACAACCACCGGAGCTGCGAAGGCGGCTACCAGAATATTTCCGCATCTTAAAAATAACCTGGGTGGGGCCGGTATCCGGGTTCCGGTGCCCGATGGCTCGCTCACTGATCTTACCTGTACCCTGAAAAAACCAGCCAGCATCCTTGAAATCAACAGCGCTTTTAAGGAAGCTGCCGATGGCTATCTGAAAGGAATTATGCAGTACACTGAAGACCCGATTGTATCCATCGACATAATTGGGAATACACACTCGGCCATTTTCGATGCTGGATTGACGGCGGTGCTGGGCGATAATAACGATCTGGTTAAAATTGTTGCCTGGTATGATAACGAAAGCGGTTATGCACACCGGCTGGCCGATCTGGTTGTGAAATTTGCCTGAGTTGTGAACGCTGAGTTATGATTAGAGAGAATTAGCAGATTCGAAAATTAGCAGATTCGCTAATGGTATGATTAGTTTTTACTGCTCCGTGTCTCCAATTCACCATTTCTTCATGCCTTTTCTTTGAAATCCACAACCCCTCATTATCGTGCTGCTTTGACAGAGCAGGCGCAATCCGTAATCAACAATCTGCAATTCTTACAGACCTTTCAGGTAATTGTATATCTCCACCTGTGACCTGATCCTGGGAAGTTTATCGCGATCTTTGTAAAAGTTGGGTTGTTCGTGATTTACAATCCGGGCTTTTGCATTGTCCTTCAACTGTATCAACAGCATGGTTTTCAGTTCTTGTTGTATGCCTATGTCAATAACGGGACAGGCAACTTCTATGCGGTTGTCAAGGTTGCGTACCATCCAGTCGGCCGATGAAATAAAGTATTTTTCATCGCCTCCATTTTTAAAAACGAGGACACGTGAATGCTCCAGGAATTTATCAACGATGCTGATTACTTCAATGTTCTCGCTAAAGTCTTTTAAGCCGGGGATCATGGTGCAGGTTCCACGGCAGATAATTCTTACCTTAACACCCGATTGTCCTGCCTGATATAGTTTTTTTATAATTTTATCATCAACCAGGTTGTTCAGTTTCAGGATACACCAGGCCTCTTTTCCAGCTTTCGCATTTTTAATTTCACTGTTGATCAGTCTGATAAAAAAGTTACGCATGTGAAATGGGGCAACAATCAGGCTGTTGAACTTAGGCGGGTTGTATTTGCTTTCAAAAAGTTGAAATACACTGTTTACATCCGCAGTAATCTGAGGATTAGAAGTAAGCAGGCTGTCATCGGCATAAACCCTTGCGGTTTGTTCGTTGAAATTTCCGGTACCGATGTTGGCATAATAAACATTTCTGTCGCTTTCTTTCCGGCGAATCAGCAGTAGTTTGCAGTGAACCTTAAAGCCAGGAATGCCCTGTATGAGTTTTATGCCTTCTTCCTGCATTTTACCTGCCCAGTAAATGTTGGCTTCTTCGTCAAAACGAGCCTGAAGTTCCATAAAAACTGTTACAGATTTGCCATTCCTGGCTGCATTAATCAGGGCATTGATGACGTTTGAATCGCGGGCTACGCGGTAAAGGGTCATCTTTATTGAACGAACCTGTGGGTCGATAGATGCTTCGCGCAACAAGTCGATGATGTAGCGGAACGACTGATAGGGATAATGCAGCATAATGTCCCTTTCGCGCACAACACTGAGAATACTCTCTTTTTTGGGAATCCTCCGGTGCTCCAGTGGCAGGGTTGGCTCAAACAGCAAATCGTGTCGTCCCACTTCGGGGAACGACATAAAATCCTTAAAATTATGGTAACGCCCGCTTTTTGACATAGTGTCGCTCTCGTTGATATCGAGTTTCTGCTTCAGCATGCCCAGTAGTTTGCCCGGCATGTTTTTATCGAAAATAAACCTCACCGGTGCGCCAAGCTTTCTTTGTTTCAGGCTCTCAGTCATTATTTCCAGAAAACTCTTCGAAACATCATTGTCGATGTCCAACTCGGCATCGCGGGTAAATTTGAACGTATAAGCCTCGAATTTATCATACCCGAAAATAGAAAAGATGTCGTCGAGGCAGTAGCGGATTACATCATCGAGCAGAATGATATACTTCTGTTCATTGGTGGATGGCAAAATTACGAAACGCGAAAGAGGGCCGGCCGGAACCCTGATAACAGCAAACTGCTCATCGCCCGGGCTTGATTTTCCGGAAAGTTTAATGGCAAGGTAAATCGATTTATCGACCAGTGACGAGGATTTCAGGTTGCCCATCATGATCGGGAACAACTGTGATCTTACATAGTTGTTGAAGAATCCTCTGATGTATGCTCCATGTTCAGCTGAAAGGTCTTTCTCGTTGATGATGTGAATGCCTTCGCCGGCAAGTGCTCTTACCAGTTTCCGGAAGATTCTGGCAAATTCCCTTTGTTGTTCGGCATCTATTCTGTTTATCTCCTTGATGGTGCGGCGTGGGTTTGCATTGAGGTTGTCAACGCTTCGTTTATCATAATCCAGCAGCCGGTTAAGGGTAGCGACCCTCACCCTGAAAAATTCATCGAGGTTATTGGAAAAAATGCCAAGAAATTTAACCCGCTCTATCAGAGGAGTGGTTTCATCGGCTGCTTCCTGAAGTACACGTCCGTTAAATTCGAGCCAGCTCAACTCCCTGTTTACAAACTTTTTAAGCGGTTGGGCCATAATTTATTATTTTCAGTTTCTGAAAGGGATTTTGCTGTAATATTATTCTTTATTAAAGGCTAAATTGGGAGTTTGAAGGTACTGATTTCTATTGAAACATTTTAGGGAATATCATAAATTCAGTTTTAAAACGGGCTAAGGGAAGTTCTTCCCACTTATCCGTGTCGAAACTAATGGCTACCAAACCAGAAGTTGGCAGGTATTCAATCTTATCCTTAAGAAAGGTATTCGCGAAACTGGTAATGGAAGGATTGTGCCCAACCATCAGCACATGCGAAACTTTTTGCGGCAAATCGTAAAATTGGTCCATCAGGGAAGAGGCGTCAGCCATGTACACCCCTTTCTCGATTCTGAAATTGTGGTCATCAACATTGAAAGCATGGGCCATTAAACGCGCTGTTTCACTTGCCCTGATTGCATGGCTGGTAATTACGACCTCAATTACAGCGTTATTTTTTTGCAGATGTTCAATTATTAACCGGGTACGCTTTAATCCTTTTTCAAGTAAGGGCCGGTCGAGGTCATTTAGCTCAGCATGTTTCCACGATGATTTGGCATGCCTCATCAGATATACGATCTTCATAGTTTTAGGTTTTACCCCGGATACGGGTTAAACTTTTCAAAATTATTGCAATTAAGCTCAGATATCCAGTTTTCAGGTGAGATTTAACAAATTATTAATACTAACAGATTGATAATTCTGTCGGCTGATAAACCAGACACGTTTTTATAAAGAACTGCACAATAGTCATTAAAGACTTGTTTTGCACTGGTGTTATGGCAGTAGAACCTGTTTTTTTTCTTATCTTATCTCAAACTTTAACCCATCATTTATTTCCGTAATTTTGATCAGGATTTATACGTCAATATAATCAAGATCAGTCATACATGCATCCGGACGAAACATACAATCAGTTGAGGCAGGCAGAGATCACTGGGAATTCAGGCCAACAACCGCTCGGAGAAGACGCCTCTCCAACAGAGGAACCGGGGGAGGTCCGGATGTCAGATTTAAACCAGGAAGTTGAAAAAAAGATTGAAGTTGGATTGGGAGTGAAATCCAGCACAAAGACCTCCCCAACCCCTCCAAAGGAGGGGCTTAGCGCAGTGGAAGATAATAATCCTGAGAAAACATGCCGGCACGGCAAACCGGGTTATATTACAGCCAATGAATGTAGTTATCCATTTATTAAAGATATAAGGGATACTTTAAAGGA
>JAAXUD010000863.1 GCA_013336205.1 Lentimicrobium sp.
TTTTGCCTTACAGGGTTTGTGGTTTTTCTATAAACCCGCCCTAAAGGACGGGCCTATTCATAGAGTTTTACAAAATTTAAACAGTCTCTAAGCCGTTTTTTGAGAACACTATTATGTATTGAGATGAAATACAGATTCACATATTCTCTCTGAAGCTACTTGAGCTCATCCAGTATTGCCTTTACTATATTGTCAGTTCCTTCGGCAATCTGGACTATATCTGCGTCCAGCATATAGCAGGGCGTGGTAAAAACCGGTCGGTGAGTGTCTCTGACAACAATTCCATGGGTCGCATTTACATGCGTTGCACCCATCGCTTCAATTTTGGAAGCAGTGGATTTATCATCGCCAATGGTAACCTCTACATTGCCAAGAATTTTAGCGATAAGTACCGGTGAAATGCAAAGGGCTCCGATTGGTTTTTTCAGGCTGGCTGCGTCTTTAACTGCTTTTTCAACCGAAGGGTCCACCTTGCAGGCAGCACCGTCGAATGCAAAGGTGCACAGGTTTTTAGCAACACCAAATCCACCGGGAAAGATGACCGCATCAAATTCACGGGCATTAAAAGCGCTGAGCGATTTGATTTTACCGCGGGCAATCCTGGCCGATTCAACAAGCACATTGCGTGTTTCGGGCATCTCTTTTCCGGTAAGATGATTCACAACATGATGTTGAGGAATATCCGGTGCAAAAATTTCATATTCGCCACCATTTTTCCTGATCGCGAGAAGGGTGAGTGTTGCTTCGTGGATTTCAGCACCATCATAAACGCCATTTCCGGCCAGTATTACTGCAAATTTTTTCATGACAATATGATTGTTAAATAATTGAGAAAACAATTCAATTGTTCAAACTTACGCATTATTCGGTTATTCCGGAAGGCAGTGTCTTTATTTATATTAATTTTAGCGAAAACAAAAGTAAGATGTGCGGACGGTTTTCATTGACTACAGAAGAGCAGCGGTTAAACGATTTTTTTAAACTGGCAGGAGGTACTGAGCCTTATGTGCCCCGTTATAATGGCGCACCAACTCAGAATCTTTCGGTGATTACTGCCGAAGAACCGCTTAGACTTCAGAATTTCAGGTGGGGCTTGATTCCATCATGGACAAAGGAAATTCCCCGGAGTACACCTGTTATCAACGCCCGCGCTGAAAGTCTGACGGAAAAACCAAGTTTCAGGCAGGCCCTGAAATCAAGACGTTGCCTGGTGCCGGCCGATGGATTTTACGAATGGGTGCACACCGGCAAGAAGCAGGCATTCCGTTTTGTAATGGCCGACGATTCACCTTTTGCAATGGCTGGTCTTTGGGAATACTGGAAAGGCCGCGGAAGTGATCTGATAAGGTCTTTTGCCATAATAACCACTGGTCCCAATAGCCTGATGGAGCCAATTCATAACAGGATGCCGGTTATATTGAACACAAAAGACTACGATGAGTGGCTTTTCAGCGATGAGCCCGAAAACCTCGATACCTTATTAACGCCCTACCCCTCGAATAAGATGCGGATGTATAAGGTCTCGGAGGCTGTTAATTCAGTGAAAGCAGAAGGCCCTGCATTGATTACACCCCTGGATGAAACTGATTTGTTCAGCGATGGAGATTAAACATTGACATCCTGAAAACAGGTGTAATTGGGAAATCAATATTGAGTCTGCTACGAAAAGTAAAAAAATATAATTAGACACCAAGATACCATCCCGATAGCTCTCGGG
>JAAXUD010000325.1 GCA_013336205.1 Lentimicrobium sp.
CTTTGCAGCCATATGGTTTATTTTATACAAACATAACATAAATAGACATCTGTTTAAACCAAAATTTACCTAAATGGAGAGAAATAGTCTTCGTTCCGATAGTCATGATAGCTATCGGGATCAGAACAAAGACTATTTATTCTTTTTCAAATACAAAATCTGAACTGAACAACATGTATTGCAAATTATTAACCTTCATTTTGAAAGATTGAAACAGTGCTGAAAACAGATTATTTCCTCGGTCATTATATAGTTTTAACAAACTGATTTGCCTGTTGGCCGTTAATTACGCCGTAAAAAAATAAAAAATCACTAATTTTACCCCCTGTTAAGATTTTATTCACTAAAATTTACTGAAATGCCAATACTCGGATCTATCATTAAGAGCGCCATTGAATTCCCCAGTAAAATTCCCCTGGATAAAATACGTCGGGTTGACCCGGCTAAACAACAAGCCGCCACTTTGAAGAAACTTTTACGGTCGGCGCAATACACTTCACTGGGAGAAGAATACGACTTTGCCGGGATGCTCAGAAAAAAGGATGTTGTCAGCACTTTCAGGCAAAAGCTACCCATCAATGATTACAATTCCATGCATCAGAATTGGTGGTATCGTTCACTTAATGGTGAAGCATTTGTAAGCTGGCCCGGAAAGGTCAAATATTTCGCACTGAGTTCGGGAACCAGCGAAGCATCGAGCAAGTACATTCCTGTTACGGCCGATATGATAAAAGCCATTAAAAAGACCAGTATAAAGCAGATTTTTTCCTTACCCAAATATGATTTGCCGCGTGATTTCTACGAGCGTGGTATGCTTATGCTTGGAGGAAGTACCCATCTTCATTTTAACGGCACATATTACGAAGGTGACCTTTCAGGCATTACAACCGGCAATATACCATTCTGGTTTCAGCATTTCTATAAGCCAGGCAATCGCATTTCCAAAGAACGGGACTGGACAACCAAACTGGATGAAATTGTAAAAAATGCCAAAGACTGGGATATAGGTGTTATTTCCGGAGTACCCGCATGGGTTCAGATACTTATGGAACGCATTATCAACTATTATAAAGTGAATACCATCCATGATATCTGGCCAAATTTATCAATATATGTTCATGGTGGGGTCTCTTTTTCACCCTATATTAAAACTTTCGAAAAACTACTTGGCAAGCCTTTAACCTATATTGAAACTTATCTTGCTTCAGAAGGGTTTATCGCTTTTCAGAGCCGGCCGGATACCAATTCGATGCAATTAGTGCTCGACAACGGTTTGTTTTACGAGTTTATCCCTTTTAACGAAAGCAATTTTGATACAGAAGGGAATTTTAAACAAGAGGCAGAAACCTTAACGATTGACCAGGTTGAAGAGGGTCGGGAATATGCATTGCTACTTTCATCCTGTGCCGGAGCCTGGCGCTACCTGATCGGAGACACCATCAAGTTCACCTCCAAAGCTTTATCAGAAATTGTGATTACCGGACGAACAAAGCATTTTCTGAATTTTTGTGGTGAACATCTTTCCCAGGAGAATATGAACCGGGCGATCCAGCTACTTGAAGAACAAACGAATACGCCTTTCCCTGAATTTACAGTAGCCGGAATAAAACACGACAGTATGTTCGCCCATAAATGGTACCTGGGAACCCCCACAGACCTTTCAAAGGTTGATGTCCAGGTAATGCGGGAACGAATTGACCAAAACCTGAAAGATCTGAACGACGATTACCGGGTTGAACGAATCGCTGCCATCAGGGAAGTAATAGTAGAAGTATTGCCACTGCACCTGTTTTATGACTACATGAAGCTTATAGGCAAAGAAGGCGGTTCATATAAATTTCCCAGGGTAGTAAAAAATAGCACACTTGCCCATTGGGAAGAATATCTCGATAAAAATTACAGGAATAAGTAACTGATTATGCATCCTTTTCTGGAAGGTACAATTCTGGGCATGACCCTGGCTATAATGCTGGGGCCTGCTATGTTTTCGCTTATCCAGACCAGCATTCACCGGGGTTTATACCGGGGAATCTTACTGGCAGGAGGAATATTTCTGAGCGATCTCTCCCTGGTAGTTCTCTGCTATCTCGGCGCTGTGCAGATAATAGGCAATGACCGGAATTACCTGATGTTCGGCGTTATCGGAGGAATTATACTGGTGATTTTCGGAGTAGTTACTTTTCTCCGGAAAGTGCAGGTTACCGATGAAAACAACCTTATTGCAGTTTCAATCCCCGGGCCTTTAACCTATATATTTAAAGGATTCTTCCTGAATTTTGCCAATCCCTTCGTTTGGTTGTTCTGGGTCTCAGTGATGGTTACTGTGAGTTCCGGCTATGGCACCGATTCATGGTCAATTAAAACTTTTTTTGCCGGATCCCTGATTTCAATCCTGGCTACCGATATTCTTAAAGTAATTATTGCAAACAGGCTCAAACGGTATTTAAAACCCCGTATATTGATTATGATTAATCACCTGGTAGGAATATTATTGGTTCTGTTTGGCATCTATTTGGTAATCAAAACGTTTCTGAACTTTTAAATGATCGTTCGCATAAAACCGGGGAAAAGATCAACAAAAAAAAGATTTTTTTAACTTTTCAGACAAGCAGAAATAACTTGAAAAAGAAAAGGGATACAAAATGATGTATCCCTTTATTCTGTTTCCAGTTCAGTAATCTGTCCTTTTTCTTATTCTTCCGGATCCTGAACCTTTATATCCTTAATGTTCAACTGAATATCCTTTTTCCCATTCCACTCATTTTCTTCTATATGATAACAAATATTGAACGGTTTGCCGGAGTTGATGTAAGGGAAATGATCTCCCTGCTGAAACGCAATGGCAGGAAAAGGGTTTGAGGAAATTTCAGACTGTCCGAGTGTAAGTTTTAAATGATTTTTCCCCACAATACGGCCATAACCATTGTCAATCACCCCTTTGGTCTGAAAAACAGGTGACATATTGCCCGGCCCGAAGGGCGCGAATTGTTTCAGTACTCTTAAAAATTTCTGATTTATTTCATTGAGGTTAATCCCCATATCTATCTCAACTTCCGGTGTAAGCATATCGTCGGTAATCACACGCCTTGCCACAGCCTCAAACCGTTTAATAAATTCGTCCAGATTTTCAGGTTTCATCGACAGACCTGCCGCATATTTGTGACCACCAAAATGTTCGAGTAAATCACTGCACTCATCAATGGCATCGTAAATATCAAAATCCTTGATTGATCGGGCTGAGCCTGTTATAAATCCATTCGACTGCGTAAGTACAATTGTCGGGCGATAATAGGATTCAATCAGCCGGGAAGCCACAATACCAATAACACCTTTGTGCCAGTCGGGATTGTAAACCACTGTTGAACGTGCATTTTGAAGCCGTGACATGGTTTTCAGATCATCCATTGCCATTTCGGTAGTATTAGAGTCGAGATCACGACGGGTAGTATTGAAGTCGTTTATCTGCTGACCTATTTTCTCCGCTTTTACCTCATCCTTGCAGATAAGTAATTCGACTGAATTTCTGCCACTCTCTATCCGACCTGCTGCATTTATGCGGGGGCCAAGCAGGAATACCAGGTCGGAAATACTGAGTTCCCTGCTGAAAATAAATCCTTCACTTTCTGCTTCAGTCCCATTAGTTAATGGAATTGTCGGGGCTGCTCCATTGCCTTCTACTTTACGATTTACATTGGAAAACTTAAGAATGGCCTCGAATCCGGGTCGGGGGTTCTGGTTTAACAGCTTCAGACCGAAATAAGCTAAAATCCGGTTTTCACCGGTTATAGGAACAATATCTGATGCGATACTCACTACAACCAGGTCGAGGTATTTATGCAATACATTAAAAGGCAGTTTCTTTGTTGCTGCCAGCGCCTGAATCAATTTAAATCCAACACCGCAGCCTGACAATTCTTTAAAAGGATAAGGACAATCGAGCCGCTTGGCATCGAGCACTGCTATTGCTTCAGGAAGCTGATCTCCTGGCCGGTGGTGGTCGCAGATGATATAATCAACGCCCTTTTCTTTACCTTTTGCAACTTTTTCAATAGCTTTTATACCGCAATCGAGCGCGATTACCAGCCCAAAACCATTCTCTGCTGCAAAATCAACACTCTGAAATGAAATGCCGTATCCTTCTGCGTAACGATCAGGAATGTAAAAATCTAATTTCTGATGCCCGAGTTCCTGTAAAAAAGTATAAACCAAAGCCACGGCAGTGGTACCATCAACATCGTAATCGCCATAAACCAGTATTTTCTCATCGTTGTCGAGTGCATGAATTATCCGGGTAACGGCTTTATCCATATCCTTCATCAGGAAAGGATCGTGCAGATTTTTTAATTCAGGCCTGAAAAAATCACGGGCCTCCTCAAATGTATTAATGTCCCGTTGGACAAG
>JAAXUD010000326.1 GCA_013336205.1 Lentimicrobium sp.
CTCAGGAAGCATTGCGTTGGGCAGCCTACACTTATGTGGTTGCTGCACTGGCTTCATTGGCCACCTTGCTTTATTACATCATGATTTTTATGGGGAGAAGGGACTGAAAAGCTCAAAGTCTAAAGTAAAAAGTAAAAAGTAAAAACCTCTACGCCGGCAGGCCTGACCTGCCTGTCGGAATGCCGGGAGAGTTAGGCAGTTCAAAAGGTAAAGGGCTTTTTATAATATAACAATCGCCGCAGGAATAGCCTACGGCGATTGTTAATTCAATTTCACCGATTACATTTTTTAAAATTCAGGCATGTTAATTTCAACTGCCTGCATAATCTCAGATTTTTCACTCATTTTTGATTTCATTTTATGGAAATACAACTCATTCACTGGATATTTTTTCTCGCTTTCGTTTTTCTCCTGCTGGCACTCGACCTGGGTGTTTTTCACCGGAAGTCACACGAGGTTAAAATAAAAGAAGCACTGATCTGGAGTGCGGTCTGGATTGGGCTGGCCCTGATTTTCAACTATCTCATTTACATATATATGGGCAAGGTGAAGGCCCTTGAATTCCTGGCGGGTTATCTTATAGAGAAATCGCTCAGTGTTGATAATCTGTTTGTATTTATAATGCTGTTCAGCTATTTCAATATAGAACCTAAATATCAGCACAAAGTACTTTTCTGGGGAATTCTGGGTGCACTGATAATGCGCGCTATCTTCATTTTTGCCGGTGTCGCGCTTCTCAACCACTTCCACTGGCTGATTTATATTTTTGGGGCATTCCTGGTTTTCACCGGAATTAAAATGCTCTCTCCCGGCGAAGCCAAAGTTGACCCTGATAAAAACCCATTGGTAAGAATTTTCAAGAAGTTCTTCCCGGTTACCCCGGAAATGCATGGCGGCAAATTCTTCGTAAGGCAGAATGCCCGTCTTTTTGCTACTCCCCTTTTTGTTGTGCTCATCATCGTGGAGTTTACTGACCTGATTTTTGCTGTCGACTCCATCCCGGCTATTCTGGCTATTTCCAACGATACGTTTATTATCTTTACTTCAAACGTATTTGCAATCCTTGGTTTACGGGCACTCTATTTTGCCCTTGCCGGAATTACCAGGTATTTCCATTATCTGAAATACGGATTGGCTGCTATCCTGGCATTTGTAGGGATGAAAATGATCGTAAGCGGAATGTACAAATTCCCGATTACCTGGTCACTGGCAATCATCTTTGCCATTCTGCTGATCTCTGTGCTGGCTTCGTTGGTGTTTCCTGTCAGGGATAAAGACATCAGTAAAACCTGATCATACGCTTTTACAAATCCAGGTAAGCCAAACCAAGTTCTTTTAGTTTGGCAGTCGTGGGCTTTGAAGTTTCCTTGTCCCAGCCTCTTGATTCATAATATTTTTCAAGAATCTGTGTAAAATGCTGCCGGTCAACTTTAACACCGGCAGCTGGTCCGATGGTGTATGTATCTTTATAAAACCTTTCTGGCAAACAGTCGTCCTGTCGCCTGAAACCTTCGCGGTAATTAAACATTTTTTCCAGATTGTAGACCCTTTCCCCGACTTTTTCCATAGTCTCATTGGTCCATTCTATTCCGGTAATGGCGGCCATAATGTTAGCGAAGGAGATATCGTTAATATACCATTCGTCAACAAAACTGCAGATTCCCAATGAGTCGCGCAAAGCCGAAAGATTCTGGGGTGTGGCTTCTCCGCCATTCATATGACAGGCGCCGCGGTTCGCCGTAGTATAAGAAATACCGAACCAATCCACAGACTTATGAACATTCCAGCCTGCCAACTCATGACCTTTAACATGTATGGCAAAGGATTCAGAGCCCTGACCTATTGTTTCTGCAAGCTTTTTTACACCCTGATTTGCCTTTTTGCCAATTCCCTCATTGGCCCCCATTTTTTGCAATAATGCAATAGTCGCCTCCACATTTCCCCAGGTCAGGTCGATGCCATCAAGAAAGTCCTTATCTATTAACTTTTTATCGTAGGCTTCCATTAAAAAGCCAATAATATTTCCAGCAGAAATTATATCAAGACCCAGGTCATCAGCCACGTAAATGCATTTACTGAGTCCGGCCAGGTCTGATATCAAGAGATTAGAGCCGAGTAGTGAACCAGTTTCATATTCCGGTCCATCGTGCACCAGCCCGCCATAAGCACCCTTGGCCAGGCCGCTTTTCTTGCAGGCGAGGTAGCAGCAATAACATGCGAAATCACGTTTCCAGATCTCCTTGCGGGAAGCACCGGTTCCTATTTTCTGAACTTCACTGAAAGTGCCTTCGCTGTAATTCTTAACAGCCATAGTGCCTCCATTGCTTGATTCCTCCAAAGCGTTAGTTGTGCCTCCCTCGCGCCACCATTTTCTTGAGGGAGTGTCTTCAGAGAATGATTGCCTTGCCTTTTCCAACAACTCATTAAACTTCACAGGATCAGCCACATTCGGGATTCCGGAACCAGAAACACAAACAGCTTTCAACATTTTTGAGCCCATAACAGCCCCGGTACCTCCCCGTCCGGCAGCACGGGCGGCCGTGTTAAGCACGGAGGCCAGTGGAACCAGCTTCTCAGCAGCCGGCCCGATATAACAGGAGCGAAAACTATCAGAACCCAGATCCCTGATAAGCCTGGTTTCAAGCGCATCGGTTCCCATACCCCAATACTCAGTTGCATCCCTGATTTCAACTTTGTCGTCTTTGATGTAGAGGTAAACCGGTTTTTCAGCCTTTCCTGTAATAGCTAACCCATCGTAACCGGCAAACCGCAATTCCGGTCCGAAAAATCCACCGATATTTGAATAGGAAACAGTAGATGCATCCGGGTAGTCAGATTCAATGGGAGAAGTGCGGGGCGACTTGGTGACCACGCAGGTGCGCGATGAAGACGGCAAAGGTAATCCTGAAAAAGGTCCCGGCATAAATAGAAGTACGTTTTCAGGAGAAAAGGCGCTAATTCCAGGTTTTGTCAGCTTGTCGTATAGTAATTTCATACCAAGTCCGCGACCTCCGGCAAAGTCCTTCAGCATCTCTTTACTTAATGCTGTTTTACTAATATCGCCGGTTGTCAGATTTACTTCCAGCAAACGGCCATAATAGCCGGGAATATTGTGTTCCATAATCGGGTATATTGATTATCAGGAATAGAATTTTTTAATGAGTAACTGACCGATGGCTTCAGGCGACAAACCGGCAAATTCGCGATCGTGCTCTACTTCTACAAAACTGATCGCACCAAAAGGACAGTATTTCGCACACTGGGGGTCACCTCCACAAAGATCGCAAATACCTTCAGGCATATCAGTCTCAGCGTTGGGACGGATGGTTCCGGTACGGATTTTCTCACAAGTCCGGGCACACATGCGACAACCGATACACCGGTCTTTATCGTTGGTTGGAACACCGGTTTCAGGGTGCCGGTACAATGCTTTACGTCCAGTAACAGGATCAGGGTCGATCGGACAGGCTTCAATGCAGGGCGCATCTTCGCATCTTGAGCATACCAGCGGAACATCAACATCCGGATTATAGTGGTGAACCCTGATATTCGCCTGGTATGGATTTGTTATGCCAGGATACTTTAGACCACCGGCAGAAACCTGGTTATGAAAACCAGCACAAACAGTTTCGCAGGTCCGGCAGCCGGTGCATCTGGAAAAATCGATGATGATGGCTTTCACTTTCCCGCTTACCGGATCGATCATCCAACTGAAGCCAAAATTACCGGCAATCAGCAGCCCGCCGGCTCCAAGGGCTATTTTGCGCAGGAAATTACGCCTCGATTGTTGCTGAATAATTTCTTCCATAGGAAACAATACCTCTATTTTATTAGCAATCAATAAATTACCAACAGTACTAGCCTGAAACAAATATAATATAATAAGCAATATTTTAAAGCCATTCCGCGGCCTGGAAGCTATTTTATAATAATTCTAATTAAGTAAACCTATGTGAGAATTTGTCACAAATAGCATATCATATCAATATTATTTCCGTTGCGTTCGAATCCGCCAACGGCAACAAATCCTTTTCTGGTATAAAAATTAACCGCCCTGACATTCGAAGCCTGCACGCCGCCCCAAAGTATCATGGCACTATAACCATATTGGCTAATCTCAAGCATTACAAAATCAAACAGCATGCTGCCCAGCCCGGAACTTTGCCAGTTATCGGACACCGATGGGGCAAAAGTACAAACCTTCCTCTCCTCCGTCCGGATGCCATAAGCTGCATATCGCTGGCTATCCTGTTCAAGACATCCATCTCTGATTAAAGCATAAGCTATTATTTGTCCGCTTTCAACGTCAACTCCGATAAAACCATGAACTTCCGTTAAGCCGTTGAAGGTTTCATGGATTTCATCCTTTGTAAAAGCATGTGGCCCAAAACGGCT
>JAAXUD010000327.1 GCA_013336205.1 Lentimicrobium sp.
CTGGAATCAGGCGAGCTATATTTGAATGACAAATTTGACAAGAAACTACCTTTGGGGACGATAGTCAGATTTAGCAATACAATCTGGCATTCTGACAGATAACAGGTTAAATTCCAGATTTCTTTTGTACTGGAAATCTTTTTTTAGACACATAGCGATTTTTTATGTGCCCTTGAAACCTCAAAATTATAAACCGTATTTTTTTGGTTGGCAACCCATTGTTAAAAATTATCTGCCTATGTGTTTAGTCTTATTTCAACACATAGAAACTTAGTTACTTTTTATGTGCCATTGAAAACTCAAAATTATAAACCGTATTTTTCTGGCTGGCAACCCATCGATAAAAAACTATGTGTTTGTGTAGTCAGTCTTTTAAATTTGTTATTCCTTTGGTAGCCTTGCATACAGATCATTCACAAGTGTCTTTTGGCCTTCTTTAAAGATATTCACACAATTAAAATTAATAAGTATGCCTTTGGATTTCTCCATAAACCGCATATATGTTAATAGTTTCGCATCAAATATCGGAGCAAGCGCATCAACTGACTTTAGTTCAACTATGACCAGATCATCGACCAACAGGTCAAACCTTAGCTCAGATTCCAATGTGATACCCCTGAAAATTACGGGAACAATCTGCTGCCTTTTAACAGTATGCCCATTCTGAATTAGGATATGAGCCATACAAGACTTATAAATGCTTTCTAAAAGACCGGGGCCTAGTTCTTTATGTACTTCAATTGCATAGCCTATTATCTTGTAGGTTAAATCGTTCAATAATTTTTGAGTTAACATAACTTAAGTAAAGTAAATTAAATTAATAATACAAATAATCGTGTTAAATTTACATGAATTCAATTTAAAATCAAATTCCTTGTTTTGTTATTTCGCCTAAACTGTGGGTTCCTTTACTGGCCCTTTTTCAACAAATAGGCACATAGAAAAACATCTATTTGAGATCATGGTATTTTAAAATATTACTCTCTTTTGTTGTTATTTAAAGGCACATAGAAATATTGATAAAATTATCAGGATTCGTTTCCGCAAGAAAAACTATTTATCAATTCATCCTGATCTCTTCAGCCCACAAGATTTTTTACAATATTCAGCTTTTCTCAAAATATAGTCACATAGAAAACATCTACTTGAGATAATGGAATCTTAAAGGATCACACTCCTTCGAATGTTATCTGAAGGTCCTTCTAAGTATTAGAATATTTTTTCATTTTTTTATTAAAGATTATTTTATATGTTTACAAAATTCCAATTACTTGAACCCTAAGGAACTATCAAATAATCTCAATCCCGGTTTGCATTGATTTTTTCTATGTGCCTGAGAAAATCTACAATACAAACACAGACTTTGTGAAGACAAAATCTTTCTATAAAAACAACTATGTGCCTATGTGTTTAGTCTTTTTATTTCACACCAGGAAGTGAATTTTGCAAGACCTATTTCTGAAACTTCATCAATATCGCGTAAACTACCGGGCAAATCTCCGCGTTCTTTAGCGAAAGGTTCAGCAACTGATAAAACCGGGAACGGTCGGTGTGCGGGTATTCCCGGCACGCCTTAGGCCGGTGGCTGTATACACTGCAATAATTTTCCTCATCTATAAAAGGACAGGGTGCCGACTGAAAAACAAAATCACCCTCTTCATCCAAATGCAAGTACTTTACAACCAGATCCGAAGGTTTAACTTTTAGCTTTTTAGCCAGTTGTTCCACATCATTATGGCTAATGGCCGGACTTATGCTCCGGCAACAATTGGCGCATTTCAGACAATCATAGAAACTGAATGCCTCCTCATGAAGAGAATGAATTATAGTATCCAGATCGCGGGGATTAATCTTGGCCAGATGCTGAACCGTCTTTTTCAGCACCTTCCGGTTGAGCGCCATAAGTCCCTTCAATTCTCCGGGAGCCGGAATATCTCCGATCTTAACAGAATAATTAGTTGAAACCCCTTTGTTGTTTGATTTCATTGTAGGCGGCATTCAACTGTTGAAACTTTTCTTTGGCGGCCTTCTGTACATCTTCACCAAGGTGGGTTACCTTGTCGGGATGATATTTGAGTGCCATTTTACGGTAGGCCTTTTTAACTTCTTCATCTGTGGCTTCCGGCGTTATTTCAAGTATACGGTATGAACTTCCTGTATTCTTAATAAACATTGCCTGGATAGAATCAAAGTCATTCTGCCTGATGCCCATGTGCAGGCACATCCGTTTCAGCACTTCCGCTTCTGAAGGATGCGGCTCACCGTCAGAAGAAGCGACCCCAAACAAAAAGTGCACCAGCTGCAGTCGCGAAGGATATTCCATATTCTCCTGAATCTGCTCGCAGATTTCATCTACATCAAGGTCCTGTCGCAATATTTCGCGCAACAGCAGCAACAAACGTTCAGCTTCAGTCTCACCAAATTGCCTGAGCAGAAACAACTTCACATAAGTCAGTTCAGACTTAAGAATCTTCCCATCGGCCTTCATAATGGCGGCAATCATCACCAACAGGCTCACCTTGAAGTCACCCTCCTGGGTCGGGGTAAAGCCCTTCTGCTCGTATACACCACTTTGCATGCTGTCGAACATAGATCCGAACACAAAGCCGAGAATGCCACCAATTGGCCCACCAAGCGCCCAGCCCAGTCCGCCACCAATCCACTTACCGTATTTTGCAAAATCCATATTCTTGTGTAAAAAGTTTAATGTTAAAGGGTTACAGGGTTATAGGGTTACAGGGTTACAGAGTTACAGAGTTACAGAGTTACAGAGTTATAGGGTTACAGGGTTTCAGAGTTTCAGGTAAATCTGCTAATCTACTAATCTGCTAATCAATAAATCCGAAATCCGAAATCAAAGCTCAAAGTAAAATCGAATTTTAATATTTTGCCCTGTGTTCCTATTCACTTTCCTGGAAATCCACATTCCGAAATCCGAAATCCGAAATCTATTAATCTGCTAATCAAAAACAACAAACCGGCAACTCACCTGATTAAGCTCAGGCCTCATTGCCGGTTTACAAAATTATAAAAGTAATTTGAAGACTAAGAAATATTCTCGCTCAGCGGAAGTCCGTATTCCTCTTCCATCCTGATATCAAGTTTCTCGAGCTCATCAAGCACCGGGTTGTAAATTTCAGGAACTACAGGCCTGAACACACCTTTAACACTGATTTCACCTTTCAGAATCATCTCAACGCCAATGGCTGCCGGCAAAGCAACGGTACGTGCTATCGAAGTGTCGGTAGCCGGTGTTCCGAAATCAAGCATTCTTGAACGGATAACTTCTTTAGATCCATCAGGATAACTTGCCAGGAAAGTATGCTGCAGTGCAACCATATCCCGTTCGTTCATCCCAAGCTCCATCTTGCCGATCATGAGGTCGCTGGTAACTTCAAACGGAGAATCTTCTCCGCGGCCCATTGGCTTTTCATCAAACAGGCCAAGCCATTCCATAGAAACAAGCGCATGCGCATTTACATCCAGTTTCAGATATTCAGCTACTTTAGCTTTGATATTTGTGGCATCTGATGCGCCAATCTGGTGAGCCAGAAACTGTGCATAAGTCATCCCGCTCATGTCAAACTTATCGTAAGAGATGAGTTTAAGCTGCTTCATGGCATCAATGCTTTCACACCAGCCTTTGAAACGGAAAGTACCACGCATCATGGTTTTTGTTTCGGGAATGCCATAGATGTCGATATAGGAAATCGAGTCACGGTTAGGATATACCTCTAACTGACCAACTTTTGCAAAATCAACCTGTAGTGGGTTTTTAAACAAATTCTCTGTTGGCACATCAATTACTTGTCCATGACGCAGATACTTACCGTCATTATTTCCGGCCATTACCACACCCTTGGGGCTCCAGGAGAATTTGTATTTAAAAGGATTGTTGGCAACCTCAGGCGCTGGTAATGCACCACAAATGGAATAAAACTCCTCAATCTTACCACCACGGTTGTGTACATGGTCAATAATGCGCATAGCCGACATATGGTCAATACCCGGATCAAGGCCTAATTCATTCAGGATGATGATTCCGGCTTCCTTGGCCTGTGCATCCAATGCCTGCATTTCGGGCTTGACATAAGAGGTAGTAACCATGTTCTTCCTGTGCTTTAAACAATATTTTGCAACCAGCAGGTGGTGTGCGTAAGGCAGCAGGCTTACCGACAGATCGTGTGAAGCAACCATCTGATCAAGTGCGGTTTCATCTTCTACTGTCCACGCAACAGCGGTTCCGTTGACATGGCCCGAAATCATCGCTTCGGCTTTCGATTTTGTACGGGTAGCTACCGTAACATGAATTCCTTTGTTTAGCAGGTGGGTCACGATGGGTTTTACCACAAGGCCTGCACCCAGAATTAAAACTTTTTTCATTTTGAGAAATC
>JAAXUD010000328.1 GCA_013336205.1 Lentimicrobium sp.
TGTGGTAAAAATAGCATTGTTATCAAATCTGTAATTCTGCCATTCAAAACCTAAACCGGTTGTTAGTCCAAAATGATTCTGGATAAGGTTAAAATTCTGTTCAATCAGGTTGATCGCCACGTTGGTTGACTTTTCATAGCGAAGATCAAGGTATTCATAGCCTTCTGGCATATCGAATCCCATATCGCTGTTGAGGTAGCCATTAACCCCTATGTCAAAACCTCCCCAGTGGCCGTCAAAACGATTCTGGCGATTACGTTTGAAATCAACGTTGCCATCTTCATCAACTTCAAGTTCATTGTTGCCTATTCTGACTTTGGTCGGATTGCCTTCAATTACCTCTACCTGAATATCGCCGATATTTATAAGCGTTGAATCACCCTCTTCAGTTGCTGTCACAATTTCTTCCAGTTCTTCAACATCGGGTATTTCGGAATTATCAAAGTTTAATGAATAAGTGCCCTGTTCGGTAAGTTTTTTAGTTTCATCGTTATCGAAATAGGCCAATGAACCGGCGCCGCTGATATCTGCCTGAAGCCTGCTGATTGCATAGACTTTGGCTTTTGCTGCCCCGCTGATATCCGCTTTGATTGTTTGGGAGGTGAGTTGCATGGCATCAAGAGAAGCAGCACCTGAAGCATTAATATCATGACTCACCGACTTGCCATACAGAAACATTTTAGCAGCGCCGCTCACATCACTAACCAGGACTTCAGTATTTAATTCCATTTTAACTTTTGATGCACCACTGGCTTCTATCTTTAAAGTTGTACATTGAATTTCCCCTTTTGAATCAAGGCGGGCTGCACCATCTAATTCAATTAATGTAATGGTCGGGGTGGTAATAAAAATCCTCATGGCGGTTGGATTTTTAACGCCCTCTGTTGAAATTGTCAGCCGGTTGTTTTCAACTTTGGTTTCTATTTTATCCAGAAAATTATCGTCTGTTTCAACAGTTACCTGTGTCGTATCTCCCTGGGTAAGTATTATAACGAAAGCACTTCCGGCTTCAATTTCCGTAAATGGTGAAACAGCGCGGTCTTGTTTAACCATGTTGCCACTTCCTTTGGATTGAGCCTGAACTGTGAGGCAGGATGCAAATATCAGAATTGTCAGTAAAGCTGATTTCTGAAGTGTTAGAAAAGTTCTCATAGATTTGTGTTTTGGTCTTGTGTTTCACTTTTGACGGAATGACTTTCTGATTTGTTACACTGAGATGCTAATTTTATTTTTTAAGAATAGCATTCGTTATAAAATGAAAGTGATTTGGAACAGAGAAGTACTCAGCCAGAAATTCTATCCTTAATTTTGATTTCTGCTAAAAGCATAGCCGGACCCATCTTCAGTAATGATTATTTTCTCTGTCTGACCATCAGGTTTTGCTATACGTTGAAGTTTAAGATCATTATCGGTGAGCATATTGATGCCTTCAATGCCTATGTCAGCAAGCATCCAGCCTCCTCCCGACTGGGGTATCCGGGATGCAATCTGAGCGCCACTCTGAATTATTCGTCCCATGCGCTGGTTAATTTTCGACTTTGCCGGTGCTTGTTCAGGAAGGCTTTGTTGCGTTGGTTCCAGGTTTGCCATCATCGCTTCCTGCGATTGCACTATCTCGTCAAAAAGTTCTGAATAGAAATTCCGTGAAGAGCTATTAAAGGGTTCCGGCGTAATATTCAGAATTTGCCGGGGAGGGGCGTAATGAATGGGCATATTTTCCCGTTCATTTCGGGCAGGCTCCTTATTAACAGGTTTCCCTGAAATGGATTTTGAAGTTTTTAAATCCCGTTGAATGCTTTCCGTGGCCTTTCCGGATTTGAGTATCAGCGGTTTTTCAATTGTTACCGAATCTTTTTTAATTGCTGTATCAAGGGGAACTTCATATCCCCCCAGATCACTGATCATCGGACCGGCAGGCTGGGGCTCAAGCCTGAGAAACAGGGAGATCAGCAGCAATATGCTTGCAGCAGCAGATCCGGCGAATATCAGATACTTTATACTAGATTTAACCAAAGTTGATTTCCTGAGTTTAACGGTATCCGGGAACCTTATTCCCGGATCAGCAACCAGTTTTAAAGCAGTAAAAATTTCTAAAACTGGTTTTAATTCAGGATGATTGCTGATAAACTGCTTTACAGCTAACATCCCCTTTTCAGATAAATCACCTTCACTTGCTGCAATAAAATAAAAGTTGTAATTGTCGGTCGATATATTGATTGCATCAACATCAGCTGGTTGCAGCAGTAATTCTTTGAGGTTATATTGAATATCAGTATCTGCTTTGAGTGAAATCTGATCCAGTTCGTGGAATTCGTCCTTCAGATCTGGATTTTGCTCCAGAAACAGCAATAATTCAGCTGCATCAACCGGATCAAGTGTTCCGTCGAGATAGCTGATCGCGAATTCCTCGTAATTTAATCTGTTTATTTTCATTTTTCCCATGGCATCTCTCTCCTTATGCCTAAAGGTTTATAATACCCGGTCAAGGCTTCCGATATAGTTTTTCAGGCTGAGCCTGGCTCTGTATATGTATACTTTGACCTGTGATTCATTAAGCCCGGTTATTTTACCAATTTCTTCGTAAGAGTAACCTTCGTAATCGCGAAGCGTAATAACAGCCCGCTGTATTTCCGGCAATGTTGATAGTGCAAGATTCAGCACATGCTGCAAGTCGTTGTATGAGTGATTGACAGTTAAGTCTGCATTGGCCTCCTCCAGGCTGGTAGTGCGTTTCTGACGTCTGATATCATCAATCATGGTATGGTAAGCCGTGGTAAACAGGTAAGACTTCGCCTTCTCGAATGAAATGTCTTTCGATTTTTCCCACATCTTAAAGAATGAGTCCTGCACAATATCGCGCGCCCGCTCATCATCCTTTATATTTTTAAGGATAAATCGATAAACTCCATCGGAGTAGTTCCCCACACAACTGTTATATTCCGCTGTTGTCATCTGCCATGATTTGTTCAGTCGGCTCATGATATGACAATATTAAACCAAAAATGTTACAGTACTTAATTTTTTTTTTGATTCTTTTTTTATAACTTGCCCCTTCTATTGCTTATAACAGGAGGTTACAAATTGTATTTTTATTTATCAATTATTGATTATTCACTAAGTTATTTGTTTTTGTTAATTTAAAGCAGAATGGTTGATTTTGGATTGCCTGAATTATTTTCCTATGACGAAGCCCGGTTGCTTGCGCCTTCGGGTAAGTCAATGATTTCGGGGTATGCTGTTTATTCATACATGAGAGTAGCAGGTGAAAAACCTTTAATATATATCTTCAACAACAGCCGGTCGGCTTATCCATTCAGTGGCTTTGATATTCCATTGCCTGATTACTGGAATTTTGCATTAAACGAGGTAATGAAGAGCGCAGATGAGGATGATGCAAAAGTGATAGAGAATGGTTTACCTGCTGAATACATAAAAGAAGTTATATTCGGGAATACGGAATATAAGTTTCTGATCAGCAAGTTTCCGTTTAGCATGGCAAATGAAGAAGTAGTATTGTTTTCTTCAATAAGAAATGTGACTGCGTTTGTTGACAGCCTCAATAAAATCGGTAGCAGAAATGTCTTGTTCAGCCTCGTTGCCGAGAATATGTCAGATGTTTTTTGTGTAGTTGATCTGGAAGCACGCCTGGCTTTTATGAGTGCTTCAGTTAAAAAGCTTTCCGGTTATTCAGCCGTCGAAATTGCTGAAATCTCACTGAACCAGCTTGTGACTGCTGAATCTCTTGAAACGCTTATAAATTTGTGGCAGGAATTTAAAAATTCTGCAGTTGATCCGGACAAGGTTCAGCCGGAATTTAAACAGCGACTGGTTGAAATTGAATTTTTAAGAAAAGATCAGGAAAAACGTTGGGCTGAATTAACAGCAGCCTCTTTCGCTGATCCCGACGGAAGAATCCTCGGAGTTCATGGCCTGATCAGAGATATAACTGACCGTAAGGCAGGGCAGGAAGAGATCCGCAGTTCACTTAAACGTGAGATTGAGCTTAGTAATGTTAAATCTAAATATATTTCAACAATTTCACATGAATTCAGGACTCCGCTTTCGATTATTTATAGTAACTTACAGTTACTTGAAAACCACAGGTTTGAATTGGATGCGGAAACTATAAACGATGCATTTGAACTCAGCCGGATGGCTGTCAAATCTTTACTCCGTGTACTGGATAAAGTAACTGTGATTGACGCTGTTAACAAAGGTAAACTTGAATTTAAACCCGCTTCGGCCAATCTTGAAAAGTTATGCTACAAACTCGTCAGTGATCTTAATGAAATGGAAATGGTTCCTGGCCGGATTGACCTCGTATTAGGAGATTTACCGGCTGAACTTTGGATCGATGAATCACTTTTTAATCATATCTTTACAAACTTGT
>JAAXUD010000032.1 GCA_013336205.1 Lentimicrobium sp.
GGCTGATAACCTTCAAGCAGGAAAGAAAATCCCTGGTCATCGGCATCGGGATAATCGGCCGTGAATACACTACCGCGGATATGCGCTGCATTCCGGCTTAGACTGATTTGTGGCAAGGCTGAAACAATTCCTTTCGTGTAGGCCGTGTCTGCAATAAACAGAGAAAGTAGCCTTACCGGAGGTATTTCTTTTTCTGCGATATAAAGCGCCGGGTCAATCGCGTTAACGCCATTAATCCCACCGAAATACAAACGACCGTCGGGCCCTTTACAGGCAGCATTGTAGCTGAACTCCAGGGACTGAAGGTTGTTTTTTGATGAAAATCTGATGACCCTATCCCTTCTGGCTGTGATACAACCCAAGCCCCGGATGCCTGAAAACCAGATTCTTCCCTGTTCATCGGGCAACAAAGTGTAAATTGCTTCATCCTTCAGCACCGCTATGGCCGGATAGGACTTCAGAATTATGCCCTCATTGGAAAAAATTTCAATTCCGTTGCCTGTAGCGGCCCACATTTCATTGCCGAAAGCCAATAGCTGATAGGTTTCACTCTGCGATACCAGGTTTCCGTGATTTGTTAATTCCACTAAATCTTTTTCATCCCTGACTTTATTATAAAACAAGCCTATTGGTGTCGCTATCCATCGCGCTCCAAAATGGATTAGCCGGAAATTTACTGAAATATAATTGGCCAGTTTTATCAATGACGGATCCGCGCCTGTATAAAAGGTGAGTAGTTCCGAGTCGCCCTGAAGCTGCAGGTAATCGTCTTGATTGCTGATAAATCCGGCAGCTTTCCATTCATGGAGATAACTGAATATTAACCTTCCGTCAGGTGCAATCACAAACAGCCCTTTGTTCGAAGCCACCCAAATCCTTTTACGCGTATCTGTTGCCAGATCGAAAATATAGATATTGTTGCCGAAAAGTCCGGGGTTTATCCGGACGGCCTGTTTCAGGTCTTTTGACAATTTCCATAAGCCTTTATTAAAGGTTCCGGCAAAAATGTTTCCGTCCAATTCGGCAAGGCAGCGGGTAAATCCGATGGGGGCCTTTTCAAACATCACTTTTTGCGGATTATATTTAAGCAGACCGTTCCCATCGGTGCCAAACCAATAATTACCCGTTTTATCCTCAAAAATGTGCATCATACTTTGACGGATGGTGTCGGCATACTTACCCGAAAGTTCAATAAATTCAATATTGGTGACCTTTTTTTTATTAAGGCGAAAAAGTCTGCTGCTTCCGATTTCTGAAAACCAGAAATTATCCTGCCGGTCAATGCTGAGTTCGGTATTGACATTTATCCCCAGATCCGCTAATTCTTCCCAGGCTTCATTTTCGTGAAACCGGTATAACCTGGTGCCCTTAACGATGAAAACTCTTCCGTTTTTGTCTGACGCCATGGCCTTGCAGCCTGAAACTTCTGTCCATTTGGTCGTGAATTCAGTTGTGCCGGTGCTTGCGTTTTTCCTGAATTGCAGAATCCCATTTTCGCCCTGAACAAGAATAACATCCTCGTTAAGATCTACTGCATTCATCGGAATGAAACGTTCCGGTACCTTATTTTGGTCGCCTGAAATCAGTTTTAAAGGGTTCAGGCTATCGGAGTCAACCAGGCAAAATCCTTTATTGAACGTCCATATCAGGGGTTTTCTATCAATCAAAACATCAAAAAGGGCAAAATAAATGGCTTTTTCCCTGCTGATAAAGCTGAACTGTCCGGTGGATGCATTAAAGCGGGAAAGCGATGAAGAAGATGAAATAATAAAATTGCCGGGTTCTGTTTCGACAAGCCTGCGCATCATATTATCGGAATTATTATAAACCCCCTTATATGAAATTCTGAAAACTTTGAATTCCCGGCCATCGAAACAGTGCAGCCCATCGCCGGTCACCATCCAGATGAGGCCGCAGCTATCCTGGTGCACCTGGCTGACCATGCTCTGGCGCAGACCCTCTTCAAGTCCATACACATTTACAAAAAGAGTTTCATGGGATAGAGGGTTCTGCGCCTTCCCCTGCATTATTATCAGGGATGCGCAACAAATCAGGAGAAAGCTTCTCCTGAAATTGAGTTGATAGCCGGCAGTTTCAGAGGTTCTCAGGTTATTCGTCAGCTTGATGAAGTAAAGATACTAAATCAAAAACGCTGGTCAAGTTCTCAAGCCCTAATTGATCCGGAAATATTATTTCCGCTGATAATATCTTATCCAGTCAATCTCCATTTGTGCCGGTAAAACGGTTTTTGAGCCTGGAGATCTGGTAAAAGCTGTTTTTTCAGTTCCAATCGCTACATTCAAAATAAGGTGCACTGTTTCTCCGGGTGGTGGAAAAATAGTTTCTAAACGGTACTCTCCCGGTTTTACCGGGCATTCGTTTGCATTTTTCCCGTTTTTTTTAAGATAGCGGCTGATACTCCATAAAACCTGCTCATCTGTTCCGAACCTGATGAAGTTGGTATCCCATTCCATAAAATAAACATGAAAATCAGCTGAAAGGTCATGGGAAACCCGGCTTCGGTGATGAAGCATTTTTTTAACCTGCCGGTTGTGAATGCTCATGTGATATCTGCGCGTGTGCTGCATCCCGGCTTCCAGTATATCGAGTTCGGTGGTGGTTCTGCCATATGCCCAGATTGCAGGCCAGAAACCCATTCCTTCAGGCACACGGCACCTGATTTCATAGCGGCCAGGACCAAACGATTGCCGGGAATGAATCATGCCGGATGTGTAATCACGTTTTATCCCAAACCAGGTATTGGGCTCATAACGGGCAATAAGTTTTAAACTGCCATTGCTGACAACAGCATTTTCGGTGCGGTATATTTGGCCCCCTTCGGCATGAGTGCGGCAAAAAGCGCATTGGTCGCTGCCATCATTTGTATAGGGGAACCAGGTAAGCCAGCGGTCGGTATTCAGGTTGTCAATAGTGAATTCTTCGGCGAAAACAAGTTCCCAACTCCCCTGCGGGCAATTAGTTCCGGCTGATAAAGTTGTGTCATGCTGAGTGCGGGCATCTGGTATAAACATGAGAACAAGGCCAAAAAAAAGCATGATTTGTTTCATACGCTGGATATAGGCTGAAAAATCAAATATACGAATTTGATTAAATCAGGGATAAAAAGAAGAAGCGTCCCCGGGGAGAGGGCGCTTCAGGTAAACGGGATAACTAACCTTCGGGTTTTTGGTTCCTGAAGGTTGATTATTACTGGGTAATACTTACAGCCATCTTAAGATAGCTTGATTCGTTTACGAAATAGTACTTTTTACCGCTGATGGTTTCGGTGGAAATATTATAAGGACTGATAGAAATAGAACCAACATTGCTGGTCGATAAAGCCGAGAGGTCTGCTGCTGAGAATGTTGCACTACCGGCATTACCTGCAAATGATTTTATGGCGACCTGGTTGTTTGAACTGGTAATCAAAACAATTACTGAGTCGGCTGCATATAATGCCGAACCCATCGGAATGCTGAGCCCTGCGGCTTTGCTCACAGATGCCGGTAAACTGCTAAAGCCGCTAAAGGTCGGAATTGGCCTGCTCACAGTTTTGTTGAAAGAGGGAACACTTCCATTGCCGGTTACACTCCACTGTAGATTTGACAGTGTTAAAGGATCAATATAATCATTGTACACATAAACATTGTTCTGAACTTTGCTCAGATTTTTGCCTTCAATGGATACAGTTCCTGCGTCAGCAAAACTGGTGGCTCCTGCGTCGGTCGGGAAGAACGCGGAAGCCGAGTTAACTTCAACCGGCACTTCGTAACCTGCCACAGAAGTGTAGGAAATGCTCTTTACAGCTACCAGCACTCCAAAAGCATCAGGATAATTAAATGAGCTGGTGTTGGTATTGTTTGTATCGTCCGGCGTTTCATCTGTCTTATCGCAGGCGGTGAACAGAAATACGGAAAAGGCCAGAGAGAGGATAAAAATGTTTGGTTTCGATTTCATTTTAAATTTTTTTGGTGGGTTAATACTGATTATCTGTTGAAATTCACATGCTACAAATTTATTGTATGCCTCAGCAGCATGCCATCCCTAAATGTCGGTAAATTTGTATACGTATTGATAGGTACATAGAAAAGCACATTTATTCTGATCCAAAAGAATTGAATCCGGACAGTTTAAAAAAACTCAGGCGTTTGAAGACGGGGTTTTTACAACTGGCTTTCTTACGGATGCCGGTTTATAGATAAACTCTTCCAGCAACCCCAGTTTTATCGCATGCTTGGTAAGACCAACCAGTGATCTGGAGTTTATCTTTCTGAGGATATTCTTACGGTGAGTTTCAACAGTGCGCACGCTGATACGCAACAAGCCGGATATTTCAACGGTACTGTATTCGCGGGCTACCAGCCTCAATACCTGCTTCTCACGGGTGGTAATATTGCTGAATGTATTGGATTGATCCATGGTTAGTCCTGTTTTTTACAAAACTAACATGAATGACTAAAGATTGAAATACTCAGGTTTAGGTATTTGAGCTAAGTAGTATTACTGACTAAAGTCGACCAGGTTGTTTTCAATGGCAAATTTGATTAGCCCGACAAGGGTGCGGGTGCTGGTTTTCTGGATGATATTCTTCCGATGGGTATCCACTGTTCGTTTACTGATAAAAAGTTTGTCAGCAATTTCCTCACTGGAATACTCTTCCATGATCAGTTTCACGATTTCTATTTCGCGCGGGGTAAGCTGAGCCGTATTTTTCTCAATAGCTTTCTGCCGTTTCAGACGGCTCATCATAATATTCAGCACTTCGTTGCTGTAATAGGTGCTGTTGTCTGCTATCCGTTGAATGGCATTAATAAGTTCCTGTCGTCCGGTATTTTTCAGAATATATCCCTCAGCTTCTGACATCAGAATTTCACCAACAATTTCGCGGTCGTTATACATCGAAAGTACCAGTACTTTGACCTCCGGATAATTCAGTTTTACCTGCCTGGTGAGCTCAACACCCGACATACCGGGCATGCTGATATCGGTAATCAGCAGGTCTGGTTGTTGTTTTTTAATAAATTCAAGGGCATCAAGTCCATTGCTGACTTCCCCGGCAATATGAATATTTTTTTCACGTCTGAGCAAGGCTTTAAGCCCATCGATAAACATCTGGTGATCATCAGCAATCAGGATATTGATCGTCTTAATCTCTTCACTGCTCATAGCTTAGTTTACTGAAGTTAATGTTAATGCGTGTTCCGGTGCCAGGATCGGAATAAAGTTTCATATTTCCGTTAAAGAGTGAAACCCGGCTTCTGATGTCTTCCCAACCTATACCTTTGCTATTCTTGACTGCATTTTCAGGCATGCCTTTACCATCATCAGCAATGTCGAGTTTGAGGGTTTCTTCTTCTTTGTAAAGATTGATGTTGATGGTTGAGGCACCGGCATGTTTCAGGATATTGTTAACGGCTTCCTGAACAACCCGGTAAAGGGCAATTTCAAAATCCCCGGGAAGTCGCTGTTCAATTCCACTGGTGTGAATGATAACCTTAAGTTGTTTGCTGGAGTTGATTTTGGCGGCCATATCATTCAGCGCAGGAACCAGTCCCAGCCGTATCAGGGCCGATGGCATAAGGTTGTGAGAGATGTTGCGAAGGTCGGTTATGGCCTGATCAATCAGCGCTTCAGCGTTTTCAACCACTTCTTTGTCTTCATCTCCTGCAACATCTTCCAATACCGAAACATTCAGCCTGGCAGCCGAAAGCAGTTGCCCGAGTCCATCGTGTAATTCCATGGCAATGCGTTTTCGTTCTCCTTCTTCGGCGTTGACCACCGCGGTGTAGGCCTCTTTCTGAAGCAGCCGTTTTTCATGTTCGGCTTCCACCCTGAGGCGATATTTTGACCTGATGTACCATAAGGTAATCCCCGAAACCGAGATAAGGAGCAGGATCGCTGCAATCAGTAATTGATTTCGGTTTCGGTTTTTTTGCTGTGAAATTTCAAGGTTTTTAATGATGTTTTCTTTCTGTAGCAGGGCAATCTCAACTTCTTTCTTCTCCGTTTCGTAAAGTTCGCGCATTTCAGTCGTGCTTCGGCTCATGTTTTCAGAATAAAGGGAATCATTGAGAGAATCAAGTATGAGATGCGATTTATAAGCTTTAAAATAATTGCCCGACTGGCCATAAAGCATTGCATAGGCGGCGTATACCTTTGCCATTCTTGATACTGATTTAATGTCATCTGCAATAATCCTGGCTGAGTCAATCATAGCCTCGGCTTTTGCATATTCTTTTGTGCGCAGGTACGCCATGCTTGTATTTATATAGGTATAAATCAGCCCGTTAAAATCTTCGACCTCCCTGTGGTACCGGGCGGATCTTTTGTACATGTCAAGCGCTTTTTTATAATCCTTTTTTTCCATGTAGATGACGGCCAGGTTATTCAGAAGTATGCCCAGGCCGTATTTGTCGCCAAGTTCTTCCTTTATTCTGAGTGATCGCAGGTAATAATCCAATGCCTTTTCTTTGTCATTCATTTCCGACCAGGTGAGCCCAAGGTTGGTATAGGAGGCACCGATTCCATATTTATCCTGAATTTTCTCTCTTATCTTCAGCGATTTAAGGTGGAATTCAAGCGAAGAGCGGTATTGCTTCATATCGTAATAAACAAGGCCAAGATTATCATAGGTGTTCCCGATGTTTTTATCTTCCTTTTGCTTTTCGAAAATACGCAGGGCATCATAATACGTTTTGATAGCCATACTGTAATTGCCGCGGTTTTTATGCACCATGCCAATGTTGTTGTAGGCACTGGCCAGTATTTTCAGGTAGCCGGTTTCTTTGCTGTACTTTACCGACTGCTGATAGTAAAAAAGGGCACTGTCATATTCCGATTTAATATCGAAGACCACACCCATCAGGTTATTTGAAACGGCCAATCCTCGCCTGAAATTGATTCTTTTAGCTTCATCAAGGGCTTCCCGCGTATATTGATAAGCTTTTTCAGTGTCTTTGTACCAGAAGTTTATCGACAGCCGGTTCAGGGCATTCACCAGGTTGGTGTCTTTGGCAACACCGGTTCTAATTGCCCGCTCAAGACTATCGGCAACAGGGTTTTGTGCTGAAACAGGGGTAAGAAGTAAGAGGTAAAAGGAGAGGGCTAACAGGTGTTTTATCATAATCCTGGAATATGATCCGGTTTTATCGGAGAAGCAACCGGTAATTAACACATATTCCCCCGCTTTGTTTGTGATGTTTGATAAGTGTTTTTACTGATTTTGTTATCTGTAAAATGGTACAAATCAAAATGGCAAAAAAATCCCGGCCTGAATGATCAGGACCGGGATTTTTAGTTTGAAGCATTTAACGCCTCTTACCTGGTTTTTTCAGCAAATTTCAATTCATTGATAAGGTTCTGGGCGTTTGCGTATTTGTCGATAATCAGCATTACGTAGCGGATATCAACATTTATAGTCCTTTGCAATTCTGGTTCAAAGGCAATATCGCCGCTCATGGCTTCCCAGTTACCATCGAATGCCAGTCCAATAAGGTCGCCATTTCCGTTAAGAATCGGGCTACCTGAATTGCCTCCGGTAATATCGTTGTTGCTCAAAAAGCCTACTACCATTTTGCCGTTTTTATCGGCCCATCTGCCAAAGTCTTTTTTCTCAATAATCTCTTTCAGCCTTGCGGGGACAATAAACTCTTCGTTGGTCGGATCTTCTTTTTCCAGGATACCATCGGTATAGGTTACATAATCGTAGTGCACTGCATCGGCAGGGAAATAATCGAGCACCTGTCCAAAAGTTACCCGCATGGTTGAGTTGGCGTCAGGATAATAAACCTTGTCGGGATTAGATTTTCTCAATCCGTCAACGAACAGACGCTGTGCTTTTTTCAGTTTATCACCAAGCGGAGCCACGCTCATGTTCTGGGTCATAAATGAACTGTAGAACGAGTTGGTTAATTTGTAAGCCAGGTCGTTTTCAAAAACCTTAATGGAAGGCTTGGCTAAAAATGCTTCATATTTCTCTCGGGTTGTCAGCACCGAAGTCTCAAACATCTTTTTTGCAAAGAGGTTTACATCACCCTTGTACTTTTTATCGATCAGGTTGAAAATATCAGGCAAGGCGTCGGCCGGAACATCCTGACGGTACAATTCGAGAATGGCAGCCACGATTTTTTCTTCAGTAGCCGGATTGTAATCTTTAAACTGGCCTTTGCCCATTTCGTAGAATGGTGCCAGCGAAGCCTGCAATTCTTCACCTTTCTGACCACTTTTCAGAATGTTGATCATGCCCTGGGTCTGCATGGGGAATTGCATCATCTGTGAACCAAAGAACGAAATCTGAAGATACCAGAGTTTGGTATAGTATTTTGATTCAGCGTAAGTATTGTAAACATCAGTAAGATCCTGAAGTACATTGCCGTAAATTGCTTTGCGGCTTTCGTCGGCATTTGCCCAGGCCGCAAATTTATCTTCAATTCCTTTTTTCTTCTCGTAAACATCGAGGCGTTTTAGGCCGCGGCTTTCACCTATTTTATTTTTCCAGAAATTAGCGAGACCTGCGTAGTTTGAGGCATATTGGATGCGTACCTCATCACTTTTGTCCATGTCAGATTTCATAATCTCAAGTATTTTACCACCTACCTTGATGATGGCCGGGTCAATCTCGTTGATTGTTGCCTGAATGCCGTGTGAGGTGCGGTAGCGGTCGGTAGCTCCCGGATATCCCCAGATCATTGCATAATCGCCACGCTCCACGCCATCGAGAGATATTTTCAGGAAATGTTTGGGTTTTAACGGAATATTTTCTTTTGAATAAGGAGCAGGTTTCCCATCAGGACCTGAATACACCCTGAAAATACTGAAGTCGCCGGTATGGCGTGGCCACATCCAGTTGTCGGTATCGCCACCAAACTTGCCGATAGCTGATGGCGGTGCACCAGCCAAACGGACATCTTCGTATACTTCATAAACGAAACGGTAGTATTCATTTCCGTTGTAGAATCCTTTAACTGAAACATCATATTTTCCGTCGGCAGATTCTTCTTTCTTCAGCACTTCGTATACTTTTGCGATGGCAGCCGAACGCTCACTCTCGCTCATTTCCGGCTTAACATCAGCAAGTACGCGAGTGGTAACATCGTCCATTTTCACCAGGAAAGAAACAGTAAGGCCTTCGTTGGGAAGTTCTTCTTCAAGGCTGCTTGCCCAGAATCCATCGGTCAGGTAATCGTGTTCAATGGAGCTGTGTGTCTGAATGGCATCATAGCCACAGTGGTGATTGGTAAAAAGCAGTCCTTTGTCAGAAACAACTTCGGCAGTGCAGAAATCGCCAAGGTTAACGATGGCATCTTTCAGGCTTGAATTGTTGATATCATAAATCTCCTGCGGGGTAAGTTTCAGCCCCATTTTTTGCATATCCACATAATTCAGTCTTTCAACGAACATCGGCAGCCACATGCCTTCGTCGGGTGGATTTCCAGCCCGGAGGCCTGCTGCAATACCTGCAATCAAAATCAGTGTAAATAGAATCTTCTTCATTTGAATTTAATGTTTAATTTGTTTTTAGTTGTTTCTGCCGTGTGATGTTAACTTCCTGTTGCCGGGAAATTTGCGCTTTAATGCCTAAAATCGTGCCATTGTTATACCTTGCTGGTTATCAGCAATATGAAAGATCAGCTGTGTGTATTATGCATCAGGCATGTTCGCTTTTGTACAGCATTGTTCGTTTTTGGACAAGGGGACTAAAAGCAGCAACACGATTCCTGGTGTTGCTGCTTTTGGCTCCTGGTCAGAATTTTATTATTTTTCCGGATTTAACTTCATTACTTGTGCCTAAGCTTTCCGATGAAGGCTTTAAGCGGAGACCGGGGGTGAGGCTCTAGAGTCCCAGTTCGCTTTTCCCTTGCTCAAAAACAATATCCACCGGAATGCTGGCGCTTTTCAGCTTGTCGAGGTCTGATTGGAGCTGGACTGGAATTACCGATTTAGTGCTGATGAGTTCTTTCACTTTACTGTAATCGCCATCGCCCTGCATGGTAAGAATCATGCCTCCCAGGCTTTCAACGGCCAGTTTCATTTTATCGAAATTCACCAGGTAAGTGCCATTTGCCTGGTAAGTATAGGCGCCGTTTTCTGCAAAATGGGCAAAGGTGAGCATATTGGCTTTGCCATGCGCGCTGGCAGCTCCAAAACGTACTGAACGGAAAATTCCGGCCATAAAGGTTACATAGTTGTCCATTACTTCACCTTCTTTCAGCTCGCCCATTTCATAAAGCCTGGTCACTAAATAAAGTCCCAGAATATCGGCTTTGGCTTCTTCGATGGCCGAATATTGTTCTTTGAGTGCTTCTCTTACCGAGCCGTTGCCGTCGAGGGTATTTTTGATACCGAGTCCGTGGGCTACTTCATGAAACATAGTATTGGCGAAGAAAGCATCAAATTTTATGAATTTGCGTTGTGACGAATCAATCAGCATATCGGAAATGGGAACCAGGATCTTGTCGAACTTGGCTTTCATAGCATTTTTCAACTGCAGTTTGCGCGAGCCTTTTTTCAACTGGACTTCTTCATCGTTGGGCAGATTAATGGCGATGGTTTTGCTTCCTGAGTTGCAATCGCCGGCATAGTAAACCACATCATAGGCATTGAGGTCGGCGTCTGAACCGGGAACTTCGTTCTTATATTTCTGATCAACCGGTAATCCTTTCTGTAATTCAGGCAACAGGGCGGCGAAATGGGCAAGCCGTTCGCTCCATTCAATGTCTTTAATCAGGATAAAGGCTTCCTGTGCGGCTTTGGTTCCGTAAAGGGCATCTTCATAGTTTTCGATGGGACCAACCACGAAATCGATGTTGGAGGTTTTCATATCCATCCAGGCAAAGTCGCTTTCCTGGTATTTATCGGTAAGCAGGGCTTCGGCACGAAGCTCAAGGTATTTCTTCAGGCCAGCATCTTCAGCAAGTGCAGACGCTTGTTTCAGTAGGTCGGCAGCTTTTTTGATTTTAGAAGCATAGGCTTCGTGGTACCATACAACCCGCAAAGTGCCATCTTCGTTGCGACGGATTAATGTATAAAGGCTCAATTTGTCTGGATTCTGAAGGCTGTCGAATTCCTCTTTGGTCATGTCGGCCGGGTAGAAGTTAGCGCCCAGCGGTTTTTCACCAACGCCTTTGATAAATGAATTGTTGCCATTCAACCTGTCCCAGGGGCCGTAGTTGATTTCAGCAAATTTGCGGGTAGCTTCATCGCTGATGCGGGAGAGAAATGCCTCTTTATTACCGAGCGATTGCTGCCAGTAAATATCGTCCATTAGCTGTGCCGCTTCGAATAAAAGAGGCAGCATTTGTTTTTCTTTTTCTGATAAATGGCTGAGTTCAGCGGTCAATTTAACAGTGGCGTAGGTAGCCAGGCGCTGAGCCACATCAGCGGCATCAGTGGCGGTAAGCGCTTCGCCGGCAGGCAGCACGCCCTGGTAGTTATTTTCCATTTCTTCTTCTGTTTTGATGCTTTTTCCGCAACTGGTAACGATTGCCAGCATGCTAACAACCGCAACAGCGGTTATGACTTTGCGCAACATAATGGTTTTGAATTAGGTGGATTAATGTGTTAAAGGCGGCTAAATTACAGATTTTGGGACAAAAAAACCGATCATCCTTCATGGAAATGATTCAGGATATTAATCTTTACTCAGCGCAGGAAATGAAAGGGAAAGAAAGAAAGGATTTTTACCTGATTAATCGGCGTTTACCGGAAGTTCTATGGTGAAAGTACTTCCTTTGCCCACTTCACTTTCCACACTGATGGTGCCTCCATTGCGCTCTACAAACTCCCTGCACAGGATCAACCCAAGGCCGGTGCCTTTTTCGTTGGCGGTGCCTTTTGTAGCAGATACCTCTTCGTTAAGGCTGAAAAGTTTCTTCAATAGCTGAGCCTCAATACCGGTTCCCTCATCGGTGATGGTGATGCTGAGATTTCGCGATATTACCTTTGTTTTAACCTTAATAACGCCGCCCGGGAAAGAGAACTTAACCGCATTTGACAATAAGTTACGCAATGCAGTTCGTAACATGTTCAGATCGGCAAAAAGGGTTATTTTATCAATTTTGCCAACCGAAATTTCAATGTTCTTGGTTTGTGCCTGTGGTATGGTTTGTTTTACTGATTCGTTAACCAGGCTTTCAAGGAAAAATGATTCGGGGTTGTATATAGTTCGTCCCAGCTGGGTTTTCGCCCAGGCAAGCAGGTTGTCGAGTAACTGGAACGTTGATTCTGTAGAGTTCTGAATCTGGTTTAACATCATTTTACGTTCATCGTCGGTAAAATCATCGTACT
>JAAXUD010000864.1 GCA_013336205.1 Lentimicrobium sp.
CATTCCGGCCATATTGATAAAGTACCTTGTTTTTTCAATGCCTTCGGAAGCAATATATTTTATTGTCCCGATGTCCTGGCTGAAAATCTTCCGTTTGGTTATAAGTTTTATAGCCTGTTTGTAATCGCCCGGAATGTTGAACATACGGCACCAGTCGTTGCCTGTTCCCACAGGGATCATCGCAAGTGACACCCTGCTGGTAGGAACATGAGCCTGGGTGAAAATCCCATTCACTACTTCATTGAGTGTACCATCTCCACCAACAACAATAATGTTCCGGTATCCGTTTTCGATATATTTGCGGGTGAGCACAACTGCATGTCCCCGGTGCTCAGTAAACACATTCACAAACTCAATACCTGCGGCAGTGAGCAAAGCTGCTATTTCGAGCCAATCCTTTTCTCCCTTGCGTTTCCCGGCATTGGGATTAACAATTACAAACCATTCCATAAACTATACTTAGACTGCAATAACTGCATTTGGAAGCCGAAAGATAGGAAAAATATAAATAAGCCAGCAAAAAGGAGAGATGTTACTGGTTGCTGGGTATTGGTTACTGGTTTCAGGTTTCAGGTTTCACGTTCCGGTATTCCGGAATCACAAATCCAAAATCACTATTCTTAAACCACAAATCCTTCAAAGTTACCCACTCTCCCATTCTCCCATTCACCCTTCGCCTAATCTTCTCATCCATCCCGTCAACCTCATCCTTCTCAGATAACCCTCCCTTCCCATCTTCCCCTCTTCAGGTAAATCCACGAAAGTGAACCCAGAACAATCGCATACATATACTCGCAAAGCCATACTACCTCTATTGGTGCCTGAAGTTTTATTGCCAGAAACCAGGCAAATACAAGATATAAGCTCAGAGTAGATACTTCGATAGCGAGTCCGCTGCGCGTGTTGCCGGTTCCAAGAACTCCGTTGAATAAAACAATGGTTGCCGAAAAAAGAAATACAGCCCCTAAAATGATGTAATAAGAAGCAACAGATGCTTCCTGCAGTTTGGTGTCGCTGGTATAAATAGAAATCATAAAATGAGGAACAAAGGCAGCCAATACTGCTATTATCAGCATGATACTCATACTAAAAACAAGAATCTTGTTGACGATAGGAATAACCTGTTTCGAAAACCCTTCGCCGATTGCATTACTTACGATGCTGCTCGTGGCTGAACTCATTGCCCAGGCCGGAATCATCAATAGCATATAAATGCTTCTTATGATATTGGAAACCGCCAGTGAAGTTTCACCCATCTTTTCGATCAGCAGGAAAAATCCAAACCAAACCGCATGTGACAAAACGAATTGGATCATAATGTAAAGAGATACATCCAGCGTTCTCCTGATTATTGACAAATCGGGTTTTACAAAAGCAAACAGTTTATATTTTGCCAGGTGAGCCCTGCGTGCGGTAATAGCAAAAAAGAACAAGAGAGCACAAGCTTCGGAAATTGCTGAAGCCAGTCCGGCGCCGGCAATACCCATTTCGGGGAAACCCAGTTTACCGAATATCATTCCGTAATCAAGGATCACATTGAGGCCAGCCATAATGGCCGCACTGATGCTGATATATTTAGTGAATGCAATACCTGTATAGAATGACCGGAAGAGCAAAGCTGAGGAAGCGAAAAACAGACCAAAAATTCTGTACTTAAGATAGATAGTACTTGCCACGAAAACATCGGCCGACTTTATAAACGGTTTAAGCAG
>JAAXUD010000865.1 GCA_013336205.1 Lentimicrobium sp.
CCAGCCAGGACGGTTTTCTGAGAAGATTACAATATTTTTTCCTTCCCCTGCGGTAATCTGATCTGCAAATAATCCAATCTTATAGTGTAATTCACTATAGGATATTTTTTCCTGACCATAGGAAATGGCAATTTTTTCGCCCTGGTGTTTTAGCATGTTTTGAAAAATATAGTGATTATTTGAAATTTAATCAGGCATCAAATCTTTGTAGGAAAGGGATATTTACAATGCAAAAAAAATGAAATTACAGACTGTCTATATCTCTGTCAGACAAGTCCTTTAGATTGGCCTGAAGTTGTTTTTCACAATGCAAAAGTACTCATTTCCTACATATGAAGTCAAGTTGACTGATTATAAAGCCTATTGTCAGAATGTGAGGTTCTTAAAGGCTTTTCGTAGGGTAATTCAATAGTTTTATTGCATGTGAATTAATTGCATTAATTGTCATTCCGGATCATATCTGCAAGCATTTACCAAAAATGCTAAAATCTGGTAATAAAACTGTATAGTTTCTGAACTTAATCATAGGACCAGGAACAAAGTTCTCTTACTTCACTCATTATCCGGTCAGTGATTCTGCTGTTTAATCCCAGTGGCTCAAGTAGACCGGGATTGTGGAATAAATCCATGCAGAGAACAATATTCTTTTCGATAAGATACTCTTTTTGCTTCCTGTTTAATCCGGTTACAGCAGTTATTGGAAATAATCCTGCGTTTTCGACCAGATCTTTCAGGCTCCCTTGCCGGGGATAATCCCAGCCAACCAGGTGCAGTCCAACGCATCTTCCAAATTGCTCAGCATCACCTGAAAAGCGTGTATTGGTAACTACCCAGCCTTCGAAATCTGTGATTCCAAATGCTGGTTTGACAGACATGGACGTTCTGATATCATTAAACCGTGAATGAATATACAGCGGAATCTGAACATTGCATATTTTTCCTGGTGTATTATGATATTTACACTCCACCACAATTGATATATCCTTTCTGACTGCAACAACATCTACCTCATGTGAAACACATTTGCCTTGTAAAATAACACCTGTATTTACCTTAAAGCCTTGTGCCTTAAATATTTCTCCAATAAACTTTTCAAAAGGATAGCCCGTAGGTCCGAGCTCCATAATTGCGTTTTTAAGACTGTATCGCGCTGCAATAGAATGCTGTTTTCTTCTTAATAGCCTGAATGCCTTTTTGTAAATGCCGCGTGTCGAAATTCCCGATGACAATTCTTTTTCTACTTCGCTGATTATATTTGATATAATCTCATCTGATGCTCCGGATAGCCTCAGTGATTTATGAAGTTTCTCAACTGAATAGTGTTGTTTTTCGCCTGATGATTTCTTAATCAGATAATTGCCTGACATAGTGGTGGTATAGTTTTCAACTTAATTAAACCCCGATTTTGAAATTGTTGCAATTAACGTTTGCCAGGAAAATGCTACTTATTGAGCTGATTTCAATTTCCTTATCGATTGAACTGTTTTCTTTTTCAAATCGCTCAATTTGGGTTAAAGATACAACTTGATTCCAGAAATCAGGTAAATGTAAAAGAACAACTACCTTATGTATTTTGAAGTGAGGTCCGCTTATACTTTAAAAAATCCAGACAGCTTATTATTGTTGGACAGGCATTTGTTAATAATCTGTTTTTCTGCCCTTGAGGGTACCAAGGGGATTTTCTTTCAGAGACTTTTAAACCTTATGGTT